>JBKBVP010000304.1:0-2382 GCA_046289495.1 Candidatus Kapaibacteriota bacterium
GGGCTGCAAGAAAAATTATATTTAGGCAACCTCGATGCACAAAGAGATTGGGGCCATGCTAAAGATTATATTGAAGCGATGTATTTGATGCTTCAACAAGACAAGGCCGAAGATTATGTAGTAGCAACAGGTAAAACTACTGCGGTGAGAGAGTTTGTAAAAATGGCTTTTGCCGAATTAGGAATCGAATTAGAATTTTCGGGTAAGGCAGAAGCAGAGCGAGGGGTAGTCATTGACATGGATACCGAAAAGATGAAATCATTGGGTTTAAATCCTGATACCTTAAAATTCGGTCAAACATTAATATTAGTAGATCCGAAATATTATAGACCCACTGAAGTGGATTTATTAATTGGCGACCCTACAAAAGCACAAACAAAATTGGCTTGGAAGCCGAAATACGACCTTGAAGGCTTAGTGTCTGAAATGGTATTGTCTGATTTACAATTAATGAAGAAGGATCAATACTTAAAAGACGGTGGCTTTAAAGGAATTAATTATTTCGAATAATTCCAATTGCATCTCAATCTAACCTTATAAAATTGAATAGGTATTAGTATTCTAAATGTTTATATTAGGAATATAATACCTATTATTTTTTTATTATTTCCCCGATAATATAAAGGTAATATACAGTTTATATTAGTTAACTGCCTGATAAACAAGCTACAGAAACGTTGTTATATGGCAAATTGTTATAAAATCTATTCCCGAAGACCAAAATATTTGTATTAACCAAAAACGAGTAGTATTTTTACCCGATATTACCAAAACTGCTCAGTTATGTGACTGAGGAGGCGAAGCTACGCAATGTTAGGAACACTTATTACATCAAAAACCAGAATTAAATTATTGTTAAAATTTTTTTTAAATGCCAATAATACAGGCTATTTAAAAAACTTGGAGCAAGAGTTTGAAGACAGCAGTAATGGAATACGTTTGGAATTAAATAAGTTCGAAGAAGCGGGACTTCTTACTTCGGAGAGTATCGGGAATAAAAAAGTATTTAGAGCAAATAAAACGCATCCATTATTTAAGGACATTCATAATATAATATTAAAGTATGCTGGTATCGATCAAATTATAGAGAATATCATAAAGCGTATTGGCGATTTAAATTCTGTGTATGTTATAGGGTCGTTTGCACGTGGAATAGAAAGCTCACAAATTGAAATTGTGATTGTAGGTGAAGTTAACAACGAATATTTAATTAAGTTAGTTGAAAAGGCTGAGAAAATAATTGGGAAAGAAATAAAATACCAATTAGTAAAGCCTGATGTATTTATAGAATCAAAGGAAACATTTTTGCCAAAAGATAATCTACTTATTTGGCAAGAAAAAGATTTTTAATTGAAATCCAAATTATGAAAATTTCAAAAGTAATATTCGCCATTCTTGTTGTTCAAATGTTTTTTGTACAAGAAATTTATGCACAAAGCAAAAGAAGTCTTGCCATAGATACGAATACTGTAAACGTAAATGAAATTCCAGATGAGAATGTATTGCGAAGCTCGGGCTTAAAGGAGGAGGAAATAATTCAAATATTAGAGTTTAAAAAACGTAAATTAAGTGCTGGCGGAGGTAATACACAAAATAATACAAATCAAACACCTGTAGATTTAGAAACTAAATCGACGTTACGAGCGAAGGTTGATTCTGTTCAAACTGTAAATGCAATTAATGCTAAGCCAAAATCGAGTAATGAAATATTTGGACAGGATTTATTTATCAACAACAATTTTGAGAAGTATAATTTATCGGCGAATATTAAAGCGCAGGATAATTACATAATCGGAGTTGGGGATGAAATATCAGTTTCTGTTTATGGGTATTCATATTTTAATGATGTGTTTAAGGTTTCTGAAAATGGAAAAATCAACATCGATAAAATTGGCCCAATACATGTTCAAGGTTTAACTTTTGCAGCGACCAAAAATTTAATTAAGTCGAAACTCCGTCAATATTTCGATTTAAGCAATAATAAAGTCGATATTACTTTATCTTTTTCGAGAGTAATTAGTGTAAACTTTGTAGGGGAGGTTAACAACCCAGGAACGTATAAAATACCTGCAAACACTACACTGTTCAATTCATTAATTTCAGTTGGTGGTCCGAACGATTATGGTTCTTTGAGAAATATACAAGTAAAAAGAGCTGGGAAACTTGTATATAAATTAGATGTTTATGAATTTTTATACAACCCTAGTAAAATAAAAGAGTTTTACTTAGAGAACAATGACTTTGTTTTCTTCGAGTCCATAAAAAAAGTAGTTGAGATAAGAGGAGAAGTTAAGAAGCCATACAAATACGAGTTACTAGAAAATGAGAATATTATTAAATTAATTGAACGATAGTTGTTGTTGGTAAGAAATGACAGCAGTT
>JBKBVP010000305.1:0-2380 GCA_046289495.1 Candidatus Kapaibacteriota bacterium
AACAAGCATCTAACTGCATCGGTCTGTCTTTACTAAAAAAAATACAAGAGGTTAGGTACTCTTTTTTGTTCAATTCATTTGTCCAGTTATTTGAGTTCATTGTTTCTTTTCTGCTGTATGATAGTGAATCTTTAACTTTTTGGTGAAATTTAAAGAAAAATTTACAAAAAAAATAAATTCTTCCCTGATTTCAAAAATTTAAAATTCATAAAAATTTTTTAATCTCTACAAAATGATAAATGCTTTATACTAAATATACCTCACTATTTAAAATCAATTTCGTTATAGAAAAAATTATTAATGTAATAATAATATTTTAGAAATCTCATTTCTTATAGCAAGATAGTTGGAATACTGATAGTTTTCCAATCTATCTTCCCAAAAGGAAATATGAACTAACCCATTAGGAATTATTCTGAACAATCTATATTGATGTTTTGATAAAATTAAGAAAATTTGCTTTAACTTTGAATTACTTGCCATATAAGTTCCACCATATTCGAATTGTAAAAAGTCGATCTTTTGGTTTCGCAACAATCCTTCCGCACCTCTAATTATATGACATTCACTACCTTCTGTATCAATTTTCATATAGTTTATATGCTCAACATTTACTTCCTTGACAAAGACATCAAGTGTTTTAGTATAAGTTTTAAAAGTTTCCGGAACTAACGCAAGTTTTTTTTCTACTTCAAAATCTCTTCTATGTAAAGTACTTAAACTTGGTATTTGTTTATAATAATAAAAATTCACAATCTCTTCTTTATCGGACAATGCAAATGGGTAAATTTTTATATTTTTGAAATCTTTAAATTGAGTTACTAAATTAAACAACAAATCAGGGATTGGCTCGAAGAGATATAATTTTACATTCTCTTTTTGTTTCAGTAAAAACTTACTCCAATTACCTTGATTCGCTCCAATATCGAATACAGTATCCCCATTTTTAATTAAAGAGATTACTGACAAATATTCCCCATTAGTTTCGGGATTATCATCATTAAAACCTGCGTCCCTGTAGTTTTCTTGTTCTAATATAATGTTAATTTTATTATTGCAATGTTGATAAATTTCTTTACTTTGTTCTGTAAAGTTCATTTGAGAGGTTTCTTCTTTACCGTAGGTTGAATCATTCAAAAAGTCGGTTAAATTTTTAACCCAAATGTTAAACATTTTTAATTCACTTTCCGCTTTATTATCAACAATGTAATCGTACAATATTTCTTTTGCTTTACCCAAAAGTTCTTGTCGAGAAAAATTGTTTATCTTTTTTGCCAAAACCTCGACATTAGGTAAGTATGGATATCTTTGCCAATGCCAAGTTCGAGAACTAACTTCAAATCCAAATTTTGTCAATATTGTATTAAATTTTTCAACACTCCAGCCATCTAAATGGTATGCCCAACTTGCTTCGTGAGAGCCAAATAGGTGTCTAATGATTGCTTGCTTTTGATTAAAAGGAGCATTCGAAACAATGATTTTTGCACAACCTTCAATATCTGGGGTTTCAATATGAAGTTTACCCCCAATTTTAAGCCACTCAGACCACTTTATCAATAATGCTAAAGCAGTTACCCTATCGAAATGTTCAAACACATGATGCAAACGAACTTCATCGACAGACTCACTTGGAAATTGTAACCGTGTAATATCTTGATAAATATCTGCTTTAACCCTCATTACTGTATGTTTTTCAGGAGGAAAATCAATATTTACATAGCTTTCTAAATAATTTTCGCCACAGCCAAGATGAAGTCGAAGTGACTTCTCTTCGGACCACAAACCTAACCGATATAGTTTCTCCAAAATATTTTCTTTACTTTCAGCCCCAACAGAAACAAAGAGTTTGTTATTCAGAAGTTTACCAACATCAAAATTTGCACCTCTTATTTTATAAAAACAATTTTCGCCAAATACTTGAAAATATTTAGAATACCTATCATATATATCTTTCCAATTATTCCATAAGCCACCAAAGATCAAATGCTGTTTAAACTTATTCGAAATTTCTGGCATTATTGTTTTTTCATACAATTCGTTTGCTACTTCATCACTATCGAAAACTACATCAGCAATCCCAAATTTTTGGAACCAAAAATTTCTTCCAGCCTTTTCACGGCGGTGATAACGTTCATTACGAATGTTCTGGACATTTGGGTCATTACGAAAATGATGTAGATAGAACTCTCTGTCGCAATCAACAACAGCCGGCCGCCTGGTAAAAAACTTAAACCTATGCATATACTCTATTTCAGTATAGAAAACCGAAGGACTTTCGAATGGAGCGTCCATTACACCATAGAGTAAATTGTCGGAAAATTGTGTAAAAAGACAATTGCCGTCCAAATAAAGTGGGTTGATTATAAGTGAACCAATTTTC
>JBKBVP010000306.1:0-2379 GCA_046289495.1 Candidatus Kapaibacteriota bacterium
TTTACTCACCAACGCCGGATCTGCCATGGAAAGCCGTGTTTGAAAGAAAAAGTGTAGATAAATTTTTAGGAGCAAATACACATTTTCCTAAATTTGAAGGTGATGGGATAGATTCGCAATATATGTGGAAAGATAATGCTTTTGAAATTCTAAGCAATTTTTTAATTAATTCTGAATAAATTTGTTTTTCAATGAGATGAAAAAGTGAAGAGCGTATTGATAATTGGTGCAGGAAGGAGTGGATTGGCAAGTGCCTTGCTGGCTAAAAGACAAGGAATTTCAAGGATTTTTCTTACAGAGATATTGCCAGAAGAAGCTTTTGTAGAAACAAAGAAAATATTGGAAGAGAATTCGATTGAATTCGAATTTGGAAAGCACTCGATTCATCTATTAGATGAATTCGACCTGGTGGTTGCCTCTCCCGGGGTGCCACCAGATTCGGAAATTATTATCCAAGCAGAGAGAAAAAAGAAGAGACTCATTAGCGAAATTGAATTTGCTTATATGTTCAATCGTAACCCAATCATAGGAGTAACTGGGACTAATGGTAAAACTACTACTTCGGCATTAATAAACTTCATTTTGCAAACTTCGGGGATGAAATCAATTTTGGCTGGAAACATTGGAAGTCCGTTGAGCGACTTTGTTGATAAAGTCGACAAAGAGACGATTTTTGTAGTCGAGCTTAGTAGTTATCAATTAGACAGAATTGTGAATTTTCGTCCCGATGTTGCAATAATTTTGAACATAACACCAGATCATATAAAGTATCATAAAACATTTTCTAATTACCGAGAGGCAAAGTTCAAAATTTTTGCAAATCAAAGAGAAAATGATTTATTAATTTTAAACTTTGATGACAAGGAGACCTATCTGGCAAAATCGCAAGCTCGGGGGAGAATTGCTCTCTTTGGTATGAGGCCAGTCGAATTTGGCGCATATCTTCGAGGGGAGGAGATTTGTATGCGATTTTCCGATCAAGATGGCGAGGAGGTACTTATGAAATCGGGGGAAATAAAGATTCCAGGGGTTCACAATATTTATAATTCGCTTGCAAGCATTATTGCTGCTAAATATTTTTTAGTTAGCAATGAAAATATTCGAAATGCTTTGATGAATTTTAAAGGAGTCGAGCATCGTTTGGAATTTGTACGTAGCATTGATGGGATAGACTACATAAACGATTCAAAAGCTACAAATGTTGATTCTGCATACTTTGCGTTGAGCAGTTACAATCGGCAAATCATTTGGATTGCCGGTGGCAGAAGTGAGGGCAATTATTATGAATTCCTCGATGATGTTGTGGAGAGGAATGTAAAGGCAATTGTTGCATTTGGCGAATCAAAAGGGGAAATTTTCTCACATTTTTGCACAATGAAGCGATGTTATCTTGTGGATACCTTGCAGGAGGCAGTCCTACGAGCAAAATCCATTGCCCAGCCGGGCGATGTGGTTTTGTTCTCCCCCGCTTGTAAATCTTTTGATATGTTTAAAAATTTTGAACATCGAGGGAATGTATTCAAAGAGATAGTTAATAGTTTTTGATGATACGTTTAGCATTACCGAAGAATGATATTTATAAGCCATTGTTTGTGGGTTGCGATTCTTTTTGCAAGTCGCATAACATTAAGTATTACAAATTATCAGAAAATCAATGTGCAGACTACTTGCTTCGGAATTTAGTCGATGCTGCGTTTCTTTCGCCTATAGGTTATGGAAAGGGGGTGAAAATTGTTGACTATAGAATTATTCCCGGGCCAGTCTTGTTTTCGGAGGATTATACCGAGTTGGCTACGATTTATTTCAACAAAGGGTTGAATGAAGTCAGATCGATACAATCTTCAACCCCAGACGATTTTATGATGTTGATAGCTCGACTATTGTTAAATGAAAAATTTGGTATCGACATCAAGATTGAACATACCGATGCAAGCAAAGAAGATATTCTTAGCCATAAGGATTCTGCTATTCTTTGGGGCAAGGAGAAAGGCGACGATGTGTCCCTGGACATTAGCGAGGAGTGGTACGACCTTTTCGAAGAGCCATTGCCATTAGGGTTCTGGGTGTGCAGAGCCGAGGGATATCCACCAAACATTAAGGAAGTAATTAATTCTATTGCATCCTCGGATTTGCCAGATAAGCAAGAAATAGAGGAATTAGTAAGCGAAGCAAATCTAAAATATTACAGAAGGAGAGGTTTCATTTATTGGCGTTGGGCTCCTCATTTGGAGACTTCAATAGAAACAGTTTTGCTTTTCCTTTATATGCATCAATTGTTAAGCGACATCCCAGCTGTTAAAATTTTAGACCGGGATTAATACACTAATTCAAGCACTCAGGAAATTTGCCTTTATCTTAGTTTCAAAGGGCACTTATGCG
>JBKBVP010000307.1:0-2365 GCA_046289495.1 Candidatus Kapaibacteriota bacterium
CGCATTTATCCATGTCCCGCACTATAGCATAACTGGAGCGGTCAACTTCGTAACGTGGCTCCTTAATGTGACCGAATCTGTAGAAATCAACTCCATATTCTTTTGCAAGTCTTTGCAATTCACAATTATTATTTCTCACGCAAGAATAACATTCACCATAATGTTCGCTCAGTAATAAGTCTAAGATGTGGCGTCGAGCCTTGCGAACACGCTCGGATGTCGTCCATATTTTTATCTTGTTCGTAATTGGGTACGCACAAGAGGCTTGCAATGTTTTCATACCTTCGATTTCAACCACACAAACACGACATGCCCCTGCAAGACACAAATCCTCGTGATAACATAGTGTCGGGATATGAATATTGTTTTTACGGCAGGCTTCCAAAATAGTCATTCCAAATGGGACCGTATAACTCTTACCATTGATTTCAATATCGACATAAGCTCCAAGATCTGCATCTGTTTTTGATTCAACCTTGAGGGGCTTCTGTGCTACTGGTGCTCTATTATTCATTGCATTAATGACCATTTTTACCTCGTATTGAGTTCGACATAATTTCATCTTTGAAATTAGTAACTATTGAAATGAATGGGTTAGGTGAGGACTGTCCAAGACCACATTTCGAAGCAATTTGCATACTCTTTCCCAGTTCTATCAATTCATTAAGATATTTTTGAGAGCATTTTCCCTCTTCGAGTAGTTCAACTCCTTCGAGAAGTTTTTTGTTACCTAATCGGCAGGGAGTACATTGACCACAGCTTTCCTCGACAAAAAATTCCATAAAGTTTTTCAATACTTGAAGCATATTTCGATTTTTGTTGAAGATAATCACAGAACCGCCAGTCGGAATATCTTCAAAAGAAATATTTCTATCGATCTCGCTCATTGGAACACAAATACCAGAAGCACCGCCAATTTGAACCGCTTTTGTATCTTCGGCTCCGACAAGCTCCAAAAGTTCTTTAACTTTTATTCCAAAAGGAACCTCGTATACACCTGGCTTCTTACAATCCCCAGAAACAGAAATTAACTTCATACCTTTAGATTTCTCGGTACCATATTTCGAGAACCATTGAGCACCTTTTGAAATGACAATATATGCACAGGCAAATGTCTCAACATTATTCACTATTGTTGGATAACCGAGATATCCAGTATTAACTGGGAATGGCGGACGATTACGTGCCTCACCTCGGTGACCTTCCAAAGATTCAATTAATGCCGTTTCTTCTCCACAAACATAAGCCCCAGAACCAAGACGAATTTCAACGTCGAAATCAAAGTTGGTGCCAAGAATATTTTTACCTAAACGCTTCTCTTTTCTCATTCTTTCAAGGTAATCGTTTAAATAATCAAAAAGATAAGCATATTCGCCACGGAGGTAAATAAAACCTTTGTGTGCTTGAATTGCAAATCCACCGATAACAATCCCTTCAAGGACTAATTTTGTGTATTCAGAAAGTAATACACGGTCCTTAAATGTACCTGGTTCTCCTTCATCAGCGTTGCACACTACAAACTTTTTGTCGGCTTTTGCTGTCAGAGCTAGCATCCATTTAGTCCCTGTAGGAAAACCAGCACCACCGCGACCACGCAATCCGGACTCTCTTATCTCCAATACAACTTCCTGGGGCGTCATTTTTAAAGCTTTTTCCAGAGCTTCCCCATGAGCTTTTTCATCAAAAAACACTGTATCATTTATGATAGGCATAGCTCCTCCTACCTCAAATTTTCAATGATATTGATAACTTTCGATGGAGTTAATTTGGTGTATACTTGTTCGTTTATTAACATTGCCGGTCCTTGGTCGCACATCCCTATGCAGTGACAATATTCCAAAGTGAATTTTCTATCCGAGGATGTTTCTCCAAATCTAATACCCAACTCCCTTTGCAATGTATTTGCAACCGCATCTTTTCCAGCAAGGTCGCAGGATATAGTTTTGCACAATCGTATAATGTACTTTCCCTTTGGTTCTGTACTTAAAAAACTATAGAATGTTACTACTCCATAGACCTCGACGGGATGGATATTCATTTTGTGCGCAATTTCCTGCATGGCAAAGTCGGATATAAAACCAAACTTTCTTTGAATATCTTGTAGTACTGGTAGTAGGCTCTCTCGACCTCTACCATACTTTTCGAGTAATTTTTCTAATTCATTGACAATTACGTTATTATCTGGTACAATCATATTTACCTCACTTTTGTCCGAGATATTTGTTAATAATGTCTAAAAGCACATCAGATTTAATAGGTTTTTCGAGAAATTCGTCCACAGGTAGGTTCTCGCCAACTCCAAAATCGTAGCCAGAAACTTTTGCAATGGATGTAAGAAGTAATATGGGTTTTTCGAAACCCACTT
>JBKBVP010000308.1:0-2364 GCA_046289495.1 Candidatus Kapaibacteriota bacterium
AAAGGAACTAAAGTTAAAATCGGGTCGTGCAGAATTTAGCTTAGCAAATAATCAGCTTCCAGTTACGTTGGAACCACAAGAATCCAAGGTATTTGAGGTTGTTGCAACTCCTATTGAGAATTCATCTATTCCCGTTCGCGACAGCGTGATTGCTTTTCTGAGTTGTTATGAAGAAACTATTGTTGGGCTCGAGCTCAGAACCGGTGAGCCAATAATATACGTTTCTGATGCTCATTGGGAGCCACAACCGATTAGGAAAGAAGTCCCAAGAAATGTTGAAATTAAAAACCTCGGAAATATTGATTTAGTCATTACATCCTATGATTTTCCAGACAAAGTTCACTTTAGAGTTGATGAGGCTACGCTTCCAATGCCATTAACAGTAAAACCCAATGGTATCCATACATTCACAGTATATTACAAAGCAGACGTTGCCGGTGTTGTTCATAGTACTCGATGCGACTTTGTATGTAATGCAACTAAAATTAAACCATACTCTGATTGGGACGGCTCTGGCTTGGATGCTGGTCCAACTATTACCGGCTACGACTGGCAACGCAAAAGGGTAATCGATAAATTTGCTGGTACGGACAAATACGAGGGCGAAGTAATTATTAATGCAATTGGTAATGCAAAAGTTGATGTTGTTTACATAAAAATTGAAGGTGACGTCGATGGTGTTTTTTCATTTGACCAAAAAAATGCACCATTGCAATTAACACCCGATAAACCAGTACCCCTTAAAGTATGGTTCGCACCAAAGGCTGAGAAAGAGTATGAAGCTGATATCGTACTCTTGGGTAAGTTTTCTGATAAAGAGTTGGAAGTACGTGGTAAATTACATGGTATAGGAATACTACCACATATTAACATCAAAGGTTATACTTTCCCCGCAATCATGGTCGGAAACCAAATCGATGGTAACGCAGAGGTTTACCACGTCACTGTTAACCCCTTAACTGCAATGGAGTTGACAGTATTCAAACTACGAATTGAAGGACAAGATAAGGATGTATTTGAGATTCCAGACGACTACCTTAACCCTACTTCACCAAAAGTCATACCAATAGGTGAAACTTGGACCATTCCTGTCAAGTTCAAACCCACAAGACCTGGAACATTTATTGCAAAGCTTATTCCCGAAAGTGATGCCCCAGATGACGTTGCCGGCGACTTAATTGGCGAAGCCTATCAAATAGGTGTTAAAACGTCTGACTACAACTTCGGAAAAATATTCATCACAACAATTCGAGATGGGGTAGTGTATATAACGAATATTGGTACCAACGATGTTACTATAACTCGTCCAATCGGGCAAAGCCTCGTCGGGGATATAAATGAAATTAGAATTCACAAACTTATGTTAAACGATGCTGAAATCCCGGACCAGCCTCCCTTCCGCTTAAGACCAAATGATACTCTTTGGGTCTTTGCTCAGTTCTCACCTCCAGAAGTCAAACAATATACTATGAAAATTGAATATCAATTCGAAATGGAATCTGGTGAAAAGGGAGTTGCTTATTCAACATTGATTGGAGAAGGAATGATATATAAGCTTATTGCACGAATACCAAAAGGAATATACAATGCAAATCCAGGCCAACAGGTGGAAGTTGAAGTTTTGCTCGAAAAACATCCGGAAGAAACAAAAGAATTAGAAGAAGCACAAATAACCGATTTCAAGACAAGAATTATGTTTAATACTGGTGGAAAAGACGAAGTGCACGAGATTTATCCAGCTGTTAGCAACTGTAATGATATATCCCATATTGGTACTTTGTCCGAGGGTTGGGATTGCGAATATGCAACAATCCTTGATAATGATGTTCTTCAAGTTCATATGAATTCGAAAGACAAGGTTCTTAAAGGATTCGGCTCCTTGCTTAAGTTTAAGATGAACACCTATCTAAGTGATTTGGACTTAGTACCGCTGCCCGTAGAGTTCCAAGTTATGAACTTGCCTGCTTCCAATTATGTAATTGTCTATAATGAACCCGGTGACATAAGAATAAACCCAGTTTGTGTCAACACTGCACGACTAGTTGAACTATCGAACTTCCAATATTATATCAAGGAAGTTGTTCCAAACCCTGTAGAAAGCACCGCTTCTATCGAATATAGCATTGCCTTTGAATCGAATACAACAGTCACCCTATGGAATTCCCTTGGAGAAAAGGTAGCCACCCTTGTTGATGAAGTTTTGAAACCTGGAATTTACGATCTGAAATTTGACGTTAAACAGATGGATATTCCCTCCGGCACGTACTATTGTAAAATTGTCTCTGGATCTTTTAGTAACGTTATACCCATTAACGTTACAAGATAATTTGGTGTTATGTTCATTTAAACCCAGCCATAATGGCT
>JBKBVP010000309.1:0-2363 GCA_046289495.1 Candidatus Kapaibacteriota bacterium
GACATTACCACTTACGCCAAGTTTATAAAGTGCATTCATTGCAGAGTCGATGGTTGGGAAATCTTGCCCAACACCGACGCGATAAGTACCAATTAAACCACCGAGAACACTGAAGTAGGACCAAACTGTATCGTCGCTTCGCAAGGGGTCTTCTGGATGGGCACAGATTAGTTTAGCCATGTATTCCCCAGTTTCCCTGGGTATAAATACATCAAAGTCAACAGTTTTTGTGTTATAAGTGCCCGATTGAATATCTTGAACAGTTATTGTACTTTGGTAGACTGAATTAATTGTATCGGGAAGTTTATAAAGCAATAGTTTTACTGGAAAGTCGGAGGCAACACTTACACCCATATTTTTGAACTCCCCGCGTGGAATATATGGCCTATTGCCAATTATTAGTTCATTCAATGCTGGCTTTACAACTCGATTAGCTTTAACTTGGAATTCATAAGCAATTTCGAATGTATAATCTGGGTCGTCTTGGCGCGGGAAGTAGTTGTTGTAACTTTCTTGGTCGACAGCACTTTCAAGGCTACAATTAACATATAGTTTGTAAACTCCGATAGTGTTGGATTGGAAAGTAGGAAACTCTATATCAATCTTTTGACCGGGTTGCAATGGTGAATATCTTGGGTCATTAATTGCATCGAAATGTACAGTTCTATTGTAAATTTCGGTACCATTTGGGTCTACGATTCTTGCTGTGGAGTAGAATTCAGTGATGTTGTTCAATCCAGTATTTTGATGAGTTACGATGACTCGAATTGTTTGTCCACGAAGATATTTCATAAATCGTGGGGCAAGATTAGTTTTAGGGGATACGGCACCAGAAATAGAAAGGTCGTTTTCCCAAGCTACGGTAAATGTGGAAATAGCTTCGGCTGGGGCTGCGGTACCACCTATTGCAACATTCAAGCGATATTCGCCCCCACGGGTTGCGCGGAAAGCACCGTTGGGGGTTGCAAAAGTCCCTTGTGCTCTTTGTATATCATATTGCCTGTAGCCACCCATGTTGATGTCGATTAAGCCAGTTGATGGATCTAATCCTTCATAAACAACGTTTGTAGAGGGCTTCGGTCCGGTGATTCGGTATCTTAAAATAGCTCCGCTTGGCTGGGTAGAGCCCATTCGAACCATTGGCCTCGGATGATTTGAATCTCTCCCATCATAGGTTTCGCCGGCCAAAAGGATATCTCCATTGCTAGGGAAAGTGGCTTCGATATCGGGCATAAATTCTATAACATAATCTTCTGCTTCGCCATAAGCCCAGTAGTAGAAATAGGGCGTTGAGTTCCAAAGGTAATACATGTAGCAACCGGTACTGCCTGGTCCTCCATAGTGACCCCACATATTATGCAACACACGAAGTCGAGTTTTACCTACTTGTTGAGTATTTGGTACAATAATATTAAAAGGACCATAAGTACCCGTACAAGTACTCGAGTTCCAATTTGCCAGCTGTAGAGTTTGGACGCCGAGGAACTCATTCTGGTCGTTGAACTTTGCATTCATGTTCCAATCAAGCCAGGCAAGGCCGTAACAATAAATATTGTAGCTATACTGAGTAATATACTGGCAATACCAAGAATAAGGCATATAAAATGAAAAGTAAAGTTGGTAAGTTTTACCGAGTTTGAGTTTTGCTTCTTGCCCAGTGAATGTGTAGCAGTTGTCCGCTCCAGTTGTCCAATCCAAAACCCATTGTCCGGAGGAAACATCCTTAATTTTGACGTTAATCAAGTAACCGTAATAAATTGGGCCTAGGCAGGTGTAATAGGTATAGGTATAACCGGATGGAATATCTGGAGGATAGACAACGCAGTAGCCAGATGGTTGCGACGAAAGACGTAATGGAACAAACGCAAGGAAGAATGCAAACAGCAAACTTCCAACGAAGGCAGATAGTTTAAGAGAGGATTTCATATTAGGACCTCAGAATTAGTGAAACATACATATTTATTCATATAAATTTCAGTCAAAAATTAACTTACCAATACAAATATACGTTTGTAAAAAAAAATTTTTACAAAGAAAAGTGTAAGAAAATTTGCACTTAGGGGAAAAAATTGTCTAAATTTATAAAAAAGTGTGTAATTTTTTCCACACTGTAATTTTATTTGACAAAATTAATTGTCTAATAATTTCATATTTTAGAATTTAAAAGAAAGAAAGATTTTGTAAAATATGCTAGTAATGAAGATTGGCGGTGCAGTTTTAAATAAAGCCGAAAACTTCCCATATCTTGTGGAAATAATCAATAGATATTGTAATCAGCCCACGGTATTTGTTTTCTCCGCTTTTTCAACTCTTTCACGAAAATTAAAACACATAGGGCATCTTGCTCGGACGAAAGGTTTGGA
>JBKBVP010000028.1:0-9673 GCA_046289495.1 Candidatus Kapaibacteriota bacterium
ATGCACCTAAGGTTTTTAGAATTTTCTTCCTTCGTTACCAAAAATCTTTTGGACAAAAATATAAAACTGGATATCGAGACCAACAAAGCTAACCTATTCTCCACTCTATTCATAAATAATGTGTTGTATCCTGACAATCTGATTTCGATTGCATCCACGATTGAAAAGCTCTATTCGGTTTCAAATGGATTAGAACATCTTAAAAAAAGTATTATCGACCAAACGAAAAAAATCTTTAGTTTCGACAAAATCCAAAATCTTTTACTCAATATAGATGAAAAGTATAAAACACTGAAAGGCTTGTTTAAAAACACAGATGAGCAGAAGCTAAGGTATGAAATAAGTAAGAGATTATCAATTCCAGATTTTGTTTTAGAGTCGTGGTCAATGTTTTACCCGCAAATTGGTATAAATCCATACGAATTGGCAGAGAGCCTGCTGTACGCATCACAATTTACGGTCCGAGTAAACAATCCTAAATTTTCAAGAGAAGGAATAATTGCTGAGTTTGGGAAAATAGGCTACCAATCTTACCCAACGAAATTCTCGCCATACGGTATAACATTTCGAGAGCGGGTGAACATAATGCAACATCCTTATTATAGAAACAGAGTTGTAGAAATCCAAGACGAGGGAAGCCAATTGATTTGCCTGGCTTGCAACCCACAGAAGAATCAGAAAATACTCGATGCCTGTGCTGGAGCAGGTGGAAAATCCCTTTTCTTTGCATTTCTTATGGAGGATGCGGGCACTATCATTGCAAATGATGTTAGTCTGCCAAAGCTTAATGAGCTTCGCAATAGGGCTCGTAAAGCTGGCTTCCAGTCGATTAAAACAAACCTACTCACTATTAAAGAACGAAAAACATCTTTGTTAAAGGAAAACTCTTTCAATATTGTGCTTGTAGACGCTCCTTGCTCTGGGATTGGGACATCCCGAAGAAATCCAATGCACAAATGGTGGCTCTCGACTAAGAAACTCCACAGACTAACTTTGAAACAGTATGAAATGCTAAAGTTCTATTCTCAATTTGTTAGACCCAATGGATATCTCGTCTATGCCACATGCTCGCTCATGCCGGAGGAAAATCAATTTGTTGCAGAGAAATTTCTTTGCGAAAACAATAAGTTCACACCGGAGCCTTTATCACCAGCATTCAATGCTTACAACATAGATTTACCAAACCTCGATCCCTCTTCACATCAGATTAACTTGCTTCCTCACATCCATTCTACTGATGGTTTTTACATTGCAAAATTTAAAAAGACGACATAGGGTGTCAAGAAAAATACACAATAATGTAAAAATTCATACACAATATCGTACTTTACTAGCGAAGTTTATCTAACAACAGAACAAAGAAATATTGTTCTTGATTTTAATTTCACGACCTACAACTTATTAAATCAATTTTGTTTTTGAGGTTGTTTTAGTTAAATTTGCTTATGCATTTACTCGAAAAGGAACGAAAAGCAATAATTGAAGTGATATCAGGGAAGTTGGATGATGAGGTGCAAGTTTATATCTATGGTTCACGCTCACGAGGATTATCGTGCGAGGAAAGCGACATAGATATCTTAATTTTAACACAAAGTCCAATTCCAAACAAGACTTTAAGACAAATAAAAATTGATATTTCAGACTTGCTTGGTGGTACCAAAATCGACATTGTTCATTCCACATTTCAAAACAAAACTACATTTATAAACTTAATTGAAGAGCAAGCAATTTTACTATGGGAACGCAAAAATACTTAGATTACGCTCGTGAGGTAATTGATATGCTAAGGCGCTCTACTCAAAGGTTGATTTATTCATACAACAAAGTTAATGAATTTTTTACCCCAAAAAACGAATTTACCGAGGAGGAATTGGAAGTAATAGAATCAATGTGTTCAAGATTTGCAAGAACAAACGACCTGCTTTTACAAAAAGCTTTTCGATTCATCGATATTTACGAATTAAAAGGTTACGACCTTTCTGTACCGCAAAGAATAGCAAATGCATACAAAAGAAACATAATTGAGGACGAAAAGGAGTTCAAATACATAAGAGAATTAAGGAATGAAGTTGCACACAATTACGCAACAGATTATCTCTACGAGCTTTTTACTGAAATCATTAATTATACTCCAACTCTACTTGATATTGTTGAAAGAACAATTAACTACATAGAAACAAGGATTTTAGCAAAAAACTAAGCTACCAGAACTTTTTGATTCTAAAGAAGAAAGAAGGCAGAGAAAATAAGAAAGTATAAATAGTGCTTCCTAAAACAAATTTAAAATAAATGTTCCATAGATTTGATTCGGTCAAATTTATCATTAGCAGGTAATAAACAATGTTATGAATCAGCGTGGAAATTAAGACAATAACAAAAATTTTATTGCTTTTTACAACGTTCACAAATTCGTTTTCTTTGTAAAAAAAACCAGTCACATATGCTACAAGTGTCTTGGTTAAAGCATTTACGCCAAATATATTCAAAGATAAATAGTCATAAAGTAATCCAATGCAAAAAGCTGTAATCAAGCCAGCAATCTTACCATTGCGAAGAGTAATCCAAATTATAAGTAAAATCAATAAATCGGGGATAATCCCTTTGATGGATATTAAAAAAGAGAAAGACAATTGCAACACACATATAAGAAGAGTTGCAATCGAGTAGTAAATAAATTTTAAATAAAAGTTTTTTAATGTGATCTCGGTGAGGGTGCTGTTCATTTCTCCCCCGCTTTAATTCTTTTTAGCGAATCGAGTTCTTTCTTTTTTTCCATTAATTCGCGAGGTTTTAATTTTTGAGATTTATCCGGGGGTAAGTTTGTATTCATTAAAAATTGCTCATACTTCCTTATTAATGTTACTATTTCTGGGTCGATTACTTTTTTAATTACGAAAACTTCTTCGAGAAGCGGGAAATTTACAAATGGCTTTATTCCTATAACAGCAAACAATTCGCCTTCTTCCGATTCAACCGAAACCACTGTCCCAATTGGGACATAAGGCATATATTTTAAACTATGTTTCGAAGTAACAATAGTGTCGCCAACTTTAACATCTACAAACTTTGGTACATCTCGGAATAAAAGACGATTTGCACCATCCCAATTGATTGTCCCAAACACTCCATTCCGTAAATTCATAGCTGGAACTTTTACTTTGGCATTTAGAATAATTTCAACTAATGAATAGTTGTCGCTACTAATAACAACCGAGCCGACCAAGCCTGCATCGTTGCGAACAGTCATATACTTATCAATACCCGACTTCACACCTTTATCAATGATAATATAATTTCTCATATCGATAGCTACAGCACCAATTACTTGAGCGATTTCAAAAGGAGCATCGACACGTTGCTTCAATCCCAACAGATTCCTCAAAGCTTGATTTTCAATCTCGAAGATTCGTGCATTCATAACCCTCTGGGAAAGAAAAAAATTAAGCTCCCTGAGGGCAGAATTTTCACTTTTCAGAGCAGAAACATTTGGAATTAATAATACATTTTTCTGAAACCAACCCAGAGAAGCAACAACGAGAGTTCTAAAACCACCTATCCTATTGATATCACCCAATAATAGTAATGATAAAGAAATGAATATTAATCCCAAAAAAAGGATGTGTTCTTTGTATTTTAAAATCAAATCAAATATTCTCTGCATAGGTTAGGGATGTTAGTATCTTACACCACGAATTAGAACCGTAGAATAATTGCTAATGTTTTCGAGCACTTTGCCTGCGCCGAGCACAACAGATTTTAATGGGTCTTCGGATATATGTACCGGCAAACTTGTATGCTCGGAAACCAATTTATCGATTCCTTTTAGTAAAGCACCACCACCATTTAATACTATTCCAGTGTTATAAATATCTGCTGCAAGTTCTGGCGGTGTTTTCTCGAGTAATCTCAGAATAGCATCGACAATCTCTTTCAATGTGGGTTCTAATGCTTTTCGCACCTCCTCCGAGGTTGAAACTATAGATTTTGGTAGACCATTTACAAGGTTTCTCCCAGTTACTTCAAATTCAGTTTCTTCCTCCGAAGGATAAGCAGAGCCAATCTCTATTTTAATTTTTTCAGCCGTTGTATCACCAATAACAAGATTATGCTCTTTTTTGAAATAATTTTTAATTGATTCTGTCATTTCATCTCCAGCAATCTTAATCGACTCCGAGACAACAATCCCGCCGAGGGATATAACAGCAATTTCCGTTGTTCCTCCCCCAATATCTACAATTAAATTCCCTTTTGGCTCGAAAACATTGAGCCCAGCACCTATTGCGCCAGCCATCGGTTCACTAATTAAGTACACTTCCTTCGAGCCAGCGTGCTCGCAACTATCACGAACTGCTCTTTTTTCTACCTCTGTTATTCCCTGAGGGACACAAACAAGGACTTTCCGAACATAGCGAAACGAAGGGGTTACTGTCTTTATTAGTATACGCAACATACTTTCTGTAATTTCAAAATCTGCTATTGCTCCATCTTGCATCGGTCGGATAATTTGTATATCTCGAGGTGTCCTTCCAAGCATCTCTTTTGCTTTTCTGCCCACAGCAATGATATTTTTCGAAAGCCTATTAAATGCAACAATCGAAGGTTCGTTCAAAACTATTTCCTTTTCCCCAGAAGAATAAATTAATGTGTTTGCTGTGCCTAAATCGATGGCAAAATCAGCACTAAGAAATCCAATCATTAGTAACTCTTTTATCTGAAAAATAAAATACAAAATTAGTAGTTTTTTTAAGATATTTTGGAAATAGTAGTCCCATTTTTATCAATCTCGACAATAAAAATTTATCCTTTCTTCAAGTTGGGGCAGTCTTCTTTACTTAAATAAGTTTTAAAAAGAAATTTTAATTATTTTGTAATTTTGAAATGAAATCTTGGAGAAAAAATGAGGAAAATACTAATTATAATCTTGAGCTTCTACGCATACAATCTTCTAACCCAAGAGCAGGGTCTTATTCAACAAGCTTACGATGCATTCCAAAGTAAGGATTTTAAAAAATCTATTGATTTATATTCCGATGTAATTCAGAAACATAGCTCATACGCTCCTGCGTATTATGGGAGAGGTTTAGCATATGCAAAACTTGACCAATGCAACATTGCAATTAAAGACTTTGAAAATGCTGTGAATTTTGATAAAACACTTGCTGATGCTTTCTATGCCAAAGCAATTTGTGAAATCAAACTTGGATTGAACCAACAGGCATTAAGCTCAATTAACTCCGCAATTGAAATTACTAAAACAAAGCCAGAATACTTTTACACTCGTGGTCTAATCTTTTATTTCCAAAATGAATGGGATCGCTCTGTGAACGATTTTACAAAAACAATCGAAATAGATCCTAATTTTTGCCTTGCATACTACGCCAGAGCCTCTGCCAACTACCACTTAAAACAAAAAGATAAATCTCTGAAAGATTTCCAGACCTATTTACGAATGTGTGGGAACAAACATAATTTAGCTAATGAAGCCCAGAGACTGATAAATGTCTTGCAACATCCAGAGGATTAAATGAAAAACTTTCTCTTTCTACTTTTTTTTGCACTTGGTCTACTTTGCATACTTAGCCCAAAGATTCAATCTGAATCAATTCTTGGTAATTTGCAAATCGGTGGAAATTTTCAATCAGATTCGTATTATTATCTGCGAGATTCTACAATTGAGTCTGCCGAAGCTCCAGAAAAAATTCTCTCCAACAATTATCTATTTCTAACCATATCAACAAACAATCTCAATTTAGACCTTAGATTCGAAAGCTACCAAAATCCTATACTTGGTTTCGACTCTCGGTATCAAGGCTCTGGAATTCCATACCGTTCTCTTTCTTATAAAAGCAATTTTATTAACATAACTGTTGGCAATTTTTATGAGCAATTTGGTAGCGGAATGATTCTTCGAGCGTACGAAGAAAGAAATTTAGGCATCGATAATTCGTTGGAGGGTGTTCGTATAGAATTAAGTCCATACGATGGCATAGCGTTGAAAGGAACCATTGGCAAGCAAAGGCATTTTTGGAGCACGAGCAAGGCAATCGTTCGTGGCTTGGATGCAGAAATTTCTCTCTCTGCTCTCTTTCCAGAGCATTTCAATAAAGTGCCAATTAACTTTGGTGGTAGCCTTGTAAGCCGGTTTCAACCCGATTTAGATAGCAAGTACAAACTTCCAGAAAACGTCTTAGCTTTTGCTACAAGATTCGAGCTATTCCTTGAATGGCTTTCGTTGAATCTCGAATACGCACACAAAATAAATGACCCAACCTACAGAAACATGTTCAACTATAACAATGGAAATGGAATAAATCTAAACATATCGACATTTACAGAAGGAGCTTCGCTCCTTTTGAATTTCCATCGATACGACAATATGGAATTCCGAACCGATAGAGAAGCAAAAAGTCTTGAATTACTTTTGAACTACTTACCCTCGCTTACAAAGCAACATCATTATTCACTTCCAGCTTTTTATTCTGCTTCTACTCAAGGCAATGGCGAGGAAGGAATCCAAATCGAATTTAACTATACGTTGCCCAATAATTTCCCCTTTATTGGGGGCGAATACGAAACTAATTTAAATGCTGGTTTTTCATTAGTTAAATCCATAGATACTTCAAGAATTGATGAGTTTACATATAAATCAAATTTTTGGGGATTTGGCAAGACACTCTTTTACCAAGATATTTTCCTCGAATTGAGGAGAAAAATTTCGAAACCTTTTGATATTACCCTTGCTTACATTGGGCAAATTTATAACAAAGACGTTATGGAAAACGAGGGTTCGCCTCTTTATGGAAATGTCCACAATCACACACTTGTCGGGGAGTTCATATACTCATTCGACCGAAGGAATTCATTACGATGCGAAATACAACATATGTGGTCGAAAAATGATAGCACTGTCCTCAGCGAAGACAAAAAAAATGGCAATTGGCTTGCCCTGCTCGTAGAGCATTCCATAGCTCCACACTGGTATTTTTCCATTTTAGACCAATGGAATTACGGCAATGCCAACAAAAACCTTAGGGCACACTACATCAAGGCACTAATTACTTTTATTCACAAGACAACACGAATTTCCGTTGGGTTTGGGCGCGAGGCTGGTGGAATAGTTTGCATAGGTGGTGTTTGCCGTCAAGTGCCAATTTCATATGGTTTTAGCCTTTCAATTACAACTTCATTTTAGGAGGAACAATGAAGGCGTATAGTTCCATTACTTTAATGATATTACTCATGGTCTTTGTTTTAAGTTGCGACGAAATCTCACCACCATATTTGGAAAATTCTCAAAGCGAGGATACATCAAGCTACCAACAGAAGATACTTTTAGAGGAATACACAGGTTTTCGCTGTGGAAATTGTCCACTAGCTGCCGAGAAAGCACACCTTCTTCGAGAAAAGTACCCTCGCAACCTCATTCTATTGACAATCCACGCTGGAGGTTATGCAAAACCAACTGCGGAACACCCATACGACTTCAGAACAACCATTGGTACAGAGCTGGACAACTTTTTCGGCTGTAGTAAGGCTGGAAATCCCAACGGAATGATAAATCGTTGCGGTTATCCAAATAAAACTCATATTCTAAGGGAAGGACAGTGGGAACCAACGATCCTAACCCTTCTTAAAAACAAACCTAAATTAAACATAAAATTGACAACAGCATTCAATGCTACTCTTCGGAAGATATCTGCTTTCGTTGAAATAAAATTTTTGGAGAATAGTTCCACGAATTATCATCTTTGCTTATATATTGCCGAGGATAGTGTGGTTCAATATCAAAGAGACGACAGGAAGACTCCACCAGATGTCGAAGATTATGTACACAACAACGTCCTACGTGGTGGGATAACTTCGACCTGGGGCGATAAAATCTCCGATGCACCTTTAAAAGCAGGGACTATCATTCAAAAACAATACGAATATATTTTGCCGAACGACAAAGATTGGAGACCAGAAAAATTAAAGATTATAGCATTCGTCCACGACAAAGATAATTCTTTTGAAATACTTCAAGTAGAAGAAAGCAAACTCTTCCCTTAAATGTATCAAAAAGATATTTTACCAATAAGTTTCTCTGCTTTCATTCTTGCAATAATACTGCTTGCATTCAATATTCAAAGAGGTGAGGTTCAGCCTTGGGACGAAGGCCTATACGCCTACCGCGCTCGAGAGATTTTAAACACAAATCTTTGGTGGGACCAAACTTCGGCCTCCCTTGGTAATCTGTATTCCTCTACATACCCGCCTCTTGTCCCTTGGATAATGGCATTGAATATGAAATTTTTTGGCGTAAATCTATTTTCAATTCGACTCTTTTCTATTCTTTCCTCTGCTGGAATTATATTTTTATTCCTGCTCTGCATATCTCGTTGTTTCGATTCCCAAACTTCATTCCTTATCTCAATTAATCTACTTCTTTCAACCCATTGGTTTACATATTCACGGCAAGGTATGCTCGATATTCCTTTGCTGTTTTTTATTTTTTCAAATCTTCTTGCAGTATTAAATTTTTTGCAGTCCAATACCAGGACCAAGGAAATTTTCTATGGCATTTTAATTGCCTTAACTTTTTGCTTTGCTTTGATGACCAAGATTGTTCTTTCGTTTATCCCTCTACTCTTTTTAATCTTTATACACCATTACTTTAAAGGGAAAAAATTCAAAGTAGCGCTGCTCTTCTTTGCGATTGGCTTTCTTGCATCGCTTCCTTGGTATATTAGTATGAGTTTTAAATATGGGAGTGCATTTCTTTTTGCATTATTTCCGCCCCACTTGTATTCGATTGTTGAGGGAAATACAAAACCACTGGGTTTATTATACTACTTAAATCAATTAGTTATTTCGAACCCAATCTTATCATTTTCATTTTTAAATGTGCTTGTAAGATTAAAATCTTTTAAACAAAAGTCCTTCTTCTCACAAAACTTTCTCTCGGACATTTTCTTTTTTTGGTTCATCTTTGGAACTATTATTTTCTCCCTTGCTCCAACAAAAATGCAATACTATACACTCTATTTATTAATACCAGCTTTCTACCTGTCTTTGGAATTTGTTACTTTTAATTTCGACAAACAAAAACTTCCATTTCGTTTCTTTTCAATGCTGATTTTTGTGTTGACTATACTTTGGTATTTTTCACCAGAAATACGGGCTTCTTTGAAGGAGCTGAATCCAATCTATTCTGTAAAACTATTATTTGCATCTTTGATTGTTGTCTTGCTTGGTATCATCTACTGGTTTGAAAAGCACAAAAGGCTAATTTCATTATACTGTTCAAAATCCGTAAATGTTGTAATATTTCTCATAAGTGTTGCAATTTTATTCACTACACTTCTGGATAGAGAAAAGAGAATTCCTGGGGTAATATTTGGTGGAGAGAGGACCTCCACATTTTTGAAACAGCACAAGGTGGACACACTTGTTTACCTTTTTCACAAAGTAAATGATTCAGACACGCTAAACCCACAACTTGCTTGGTATACCGAAGGCTTTTATTTTGGAAAAGACAGATCCAAAAAAATCATATTTCTCCCGATTCCTTCAAATAAGATTGGGCTCGAGGAAATAAAATGGTTAAATAAGTATCCAAATTACTACGTTGTATACTATATTTACTCAAAAAATGTTCCGAAACAAATATTGATTAGCACAATATTAACACACA
>JBKBVP010000310.1:0-2363 GCA_046289495.1 Candidatus Kapaibacteriota bacterium
ATTTTCGCTTCCAGGCATTTTATTAGGCAATATTCCAAAGATGGAACTTGCTTTAGTTAACAATTCTTGCTCCTCTGCGTCTGAAAGCTTGGTAGATGCTCCCTCCTTTTTCCCACCGCAAGCAATTATTAGTAATATTAATGCCAAAAAAGAAATAAAATTTCTGAACATACATTACCTCCTAAAATTGTTAATTGAAAGTAATTGTAAAATTAAAAAAATAAGATATATCTAAAATCATTAAATAACTTTCCCTTGAAATTCAATCAAAATAAGAGCAAGAGCTGGAACCCTTGCTCCAAATTCCGCTAACGTTTTGATAATCAATAAAATTATTTGTTCTTCTTGCCAGCCTTCTTTTGTTCCTTTTCTAAAATTGCAGCCCTGGCTGCGGCAAGTCTTGCGATTGGAACACGAAATGGTGAGCATGAAACGTAATCGAGTCCAATTTGATGGCAGAATTCAATTGAAGCAGGTTCTCCCCCGTGCTCACCGCAAATACCAACTTTGAGTTTTTTTCGAGCTTTTCGTCCTTCTTTAACAGCATGCTTCATTAAAAAGCCAACCCCATCTTGGTCTATTGTTTCAAACGGATCTCGCTTGTAAATTTCTTTTTCTACATAATAAGGCAAAAATCTACCGGAGTCGTCCCTACTTAATCCTAAAGTTGTTTGAGTTAAATCGTTAGTTCCAAAGGAGAAGAATTCAGCAACTTCAGCTATTTCTTTTGCTGTTATTGCACCACGCGGTACTTCAACCATCGTCCCAACAAGATATTCAAAATTAACACCGGTTTCCTGGATTACTTCGTTTGCGACTCGTCGGACAATTTCTTCTTGGTGCTTTAATTCTTTGTAATTGCCTACGAGTGGTATCATTATCTCTGGAAAAGCTTTATAACCCTTTTTTAATACGTTTACAGTTGCTTCAAAAATAGCTCGAGCTTGCATTTCAGTAATTTCTGGATATAAAATACCTAACCGGCAACCACGAAAACCAAGCATAGGGTTAAATTCTTTAAGAGATTCCACTCTTTCCTTAACCTTTTGCAAAGGAATGTTCAGCATCTTAGCAATTTCTTTTTGTCCAGCTTCGTCATGTGGTAAAAACTCATGTAAAGGCGGGTCGAGTGTTCGAATAGTAACAGGTTTACCATCCATAGCGATGAAAATCCCTTCGAAGTCCTCTCTTTGTAGTGGCAATAGCTTACTTAATGCTTTTTTTCTTTCTTCGGAAGAATCGGAAAGAATCATCTCTCTCATTGGACCAATCTTCCCTTCGCCAAAGAACATATGTTCAGTACGACAAAGACCAATCCCTTCGGCTCCAAAAGCAACAGCATTACTGGCTTGGTCGGGCTGGTCAGCGTTGGTACGTACTCTCAACTTTCGATATTTATCCGCCCATTCCATTATTTGCTTATAAATCTTATAAGTGTGTGCTTGGTCTTCGGAAAGAGTTTTTTCCAAAAGAACTTGGATGACCTCGCTAGGTCTTGTTTCAATTTTACCTTGAAAAACCTCACCAGTTGAGCCATCCAAAGATATGTAATCACCTTCTTTTAATACTACATCCTTTCCGTCAACCTTAATTGTCCTGGACTTATAATCAATAATCAAAGCACCACACCCAGCGACACAAACTTTGCCCATTTGCCTTGCAACCAAAGCGGCGTGGGATGTCATACCACCACGAGACGTAAGTATACCCTCTGCTGCATTCATACCAGCAATGTCTTCGGGGGAAGTTTCAATGCGCACAAGAATAACCTTTTCACCTCGTTTAGACCAATCAACAGCATCCTCAGCATTGAAAACAATTTTACCAGTTGCAGCTCCTGGACCTGCATTCAGTCCCTTAGCTATTAATTGATTGTTCTGCAATGCTTTTTTCTTTTCTTCCGCATCAAACACTGGTCTAAGCAATTGATTCAGCTGGTCTGGCTCGATACGCAAAAGAGCCTCTTTGGGCTTTATCAAACCCTCGTTAACCATATCGACGGCAATTTTCATAGCTGCAATGGCAGTCCTTTTCCCAGCACGACATTGCAGCATGTAAAGTTTGCCCTTTTGGATTGTGAATTCTATATCTTGCATCTCACGATAATGTTTCTCTAAAATATCTCGAATCCGAAGCAATTCATTAAAGGATTTGGGATCTCGTTCTTTTAATTGGTCGATAGGAAGAGGTGTTCTTATGCCAGCAACAACATCTTCACCTTGAGCATTCATCAGGAATTCACCATAAAATTTATTTTCTCCAGTAGCAGGGTCTCGAGTAAATGCTACACCTGTGCCACTATCCTCACTTAGGTTACCAAACACCATAGCTTGAACGTTAACCGCGGTTCCCCACCAATCGGG
>JBKBVP010000311.1:0-2076 GCA_046289495.1 Candidatus Kapaibacteriota bacterium
CAGATTTTAATTTAGGGTAATTTTGAAAATATGGGTCCGATTCGATAATTTCAAAAGCAAATTCTTTTGCACTACTAATGATGTCTCCATCAGTTGCGATATTAACATATTTAAATGGAGGTAGTCCTGATTGCTGAATGCCGAGAATGTCCCCTGGTCCTCTTAGCTTAAGGTCGATTTCGGATATTTGAAAACCATCCGTGGTTTGCTCCATTGCTTTTAAACGGCTATAGGCAGTTTTTTGTTCAAAATTAGAAAACAAGGTTGTATTTTCGTGATGGTCGAAATTTTGTTCAGTAACAAGGAAGCAAAAGGCTCTGGAACTTCCTCGACCGACTCGTCCTCGAAGTTGATGCAATTGCGATAACCCAAAGCGCTCTGCATTTTCTATAACAATGATATTTGCATTTGGAACATCTATTCCAACTTCGATTACAGTTGTTGCTACAAGTATGTTGTATTTTTTCTCTTTAAAATCTTTCATAACATTTTCTTTTTCAGTAGATTTCATTCTTCCGTGTAAAAGTCCACAGGAAAATTCTGGAAAAATTTTTTTTTGAAGTAATTCCCAATGCTCTGTTGCAGACTTTACCTCAATCTTGTCGGATTTTTCGATAAGTGGATATACAAAATAGGCTTGGAAACCTTTCTTAAGTTTGTCTCGAATAAAGTCATACATTTTTGGTAGGGTTCCTTCGGTAACAATTCTTGTTATTACTGGCTTACGTCCCTTGGGCAGTTCTCTTATTATTGATACATCTAAGTCTCCGTACAAAGTCATAGCCAAGGTTCTTGGTATTGGAGTGGCAGACATAACCAGAAAATGTGGCACATTATTGCTGGACAAGGAAGCTTTTGCAAGTTCTCGAAGTCGATTTCTTTGAGCAACACCAAATCTATGTTGCTCGTCGATAATTACAAGTCCAAGGTTGCAAAATTTCAAGTTCCCTTCAAAGAGTGCATGTGTGCCAACAAGGATATCGATTTCCCCATTTCGTGTTTTGGTTACGATTCTCTCCCGTTCTTTATTTGTTTGACTACCGACGACTATTTCAATTTGAATTGGAAAATTTCTTAATAGATTGGTTAAAGATAAGTAATGTTGCTCTGCAAGTATTTCTGTTGGAGCCATAATGGCGGATTGATATCCATTTATTTTTGCCAAAAGCATTGCGAAAACAGCTACAATTGTTTTCCCCGAGCCCACATCACCTTGCAAGAGTCTATTCATCGGCTTCCCGCTTTGTAAGTCCGAGAAAATTTCTGTTATGACTTTCTTTTGGTCGTTTGTGAGTTCAAACGGGAGGGTGTCTTTGAATTCTCGTAAGACATCGTTTGTTATGTTAAATTTTGGTGCCGATAATCTCTGCTGATTTGTTCTTCGATAGTGGGCAAGTAGAGTTTCAAATAAAAAGGCTTCTTCGAATTTGAATTTTTCTTTAATTCTTGTTACTTGCGCTATGTCCTCTGGGAAATGTATATTTTTTAATGCAAATTCAATGTCTGGCAGATTATTTCTTGCTAAAACTTCGGTTGGCAAAAAATCATCGATTTTTGGGGTAGTAATTGGAATTGCCTCTCTTATGATTTTGCGTAGTATTTTGTTGTTAATTTTTGAGGATTTTAGATAAGAATTAATTGAGTATATTGGTAGTGTTTCGCCTCTCTGCAATTCAACTTCGTCGAATTTGTCCAAGTGTTCAATCTCTGGATGATGAAAAGCCACACCATTGTAAGGATTGTACTCTGGCGTGCCAAAGATGAGGAGAAATGGACCTTTTTCAAGAAGCCTATCATAGTAATCTGCATATTGCCAAAAAAATAATCTTGCTGTATCGCCATTTAAATCATTAACTTCAACAACAAGAAATTTTTTGTTTCCTCGGGAAGTTCTCAATTCCTTTTTCGTGGCTTTGCAAAGAAGAGCAACCTCTTGTTTAAGTAAAAATTCCGCGTTAATCCAAAATGGTAAATCACTTTTTATATCCGTCGGCAAATAAGAAAAGAATTTGGCTTTTGTTGATGGAATTGGTTTATTATTTCCATCTAGCTCGAGAGCGAATGTAATTTTTACTG
>JBKBVP010000311.1:2086-2346 GCA_046289495.1 Candidatus Kapaibacteriota bacterium
TTCTATTAATGTAATTCCTAGGGAAGTAGAACAAAAGGTCTACGTCGGAGTATATCCCACTGTTGTTGAATGCTTTTGCCCTGGTCGGACCAACACCTTTTATAAACTGGATCGGGGTAGGTTCTCCTTTGATTATGTAATACATTAGATGTCTATGATGATTTTGTTGGTTCGTATGGTCTTTGCATTTCCAATTAGACTAATTATGCTTAAGTTGTTTTGTTCATAAGTTTCAATCTTCACCTGTAATTCTTCCCTAC
>JBKBVP010000312.1:0-2341 GCA_046289495.1 Candidatus Kapaibacteriota bacterium
GTCCTGTTTGCACCTTTGTACATATCTAATTATTGTTCAAACAACTGTCTGTATTGCGGTTTTCGTATCGACAACAAAGAATTGGAAAGAAAAGTTCTTTCAATAGGAGAAATTAAAGAAGAAACAAAAATTATCCTCGAACAGGGACATAAACGTGTTCTGCTGTTAATGGGGGAAGACCACCAAAGATGTACCTTAGATTATTTTATCGATGCCATTTATGCAATATATTCGGTAAAAGATTCAAAAGGAAGTACAATTAGAAGGATAAACGTCGAAATAGCTCCACTTAGTGAGGATGAGTTTAAGAAATTAAGCGAGGTACCAATAGGAACTTATACAGTCTTCCAAGAAACTTACCATAGACCTACTTACGTACGATTGCATCCTAAAGGACCAAAGCATAATTACGATTGGCGGCTTTTGACAATGGACCGAGCACTTTCCAATGGAATGCATGATGTTGGTATTGGTGCATTGTTTGGCTTATACGATTACCGATTCGAAACCTTAGCTCTGATTCAACATTCTAAATATCTTGATGATAAATATGGCGTAGGACCCCATACAATATCCATACCAAGAGTAAAGCCAGCTAAAAATGCACCAGCTTCCTACAACAACAAATATGCTGTCAATGATTTAGATTTTAAAAAACTTGTTGCAGTAATACGAATGAGTGTACCATATACGGGAATTATTTTATCTACTAGAGAACCTGCTGAATTACGAAATGAGTTATTCAATTTAGGTGTATCTCAAATTAGTGCTGGCTCTAGAACAAGTGTTGGTGGTTACAAACAAGCCTTTAATACTAATGAAAACGACAAAGAAATAGGACAATTTAAATTAAACGATTGTAGGAGCAGTGGCGAAGTCATTAAAGACCTAATAAAAATGGGATTTATACCATCATTTTGCACTGCATGTTATCGTTTAGGACGAGTGGGCGAGGACTTTATGGAGCTTTGCAAGCCTGGGTTAATTAAAACCCACTGTCACCCAAATGGATTAACGACGCTTAAAGAGTATCTTATCGATTATGCAGATGAGGAAACTCGAATTGTTGGCGAAAAGTTAATCACCAAGGAATTGAACAAAATTACGCACAAAAAACTAAGAGAGAAAACAATCGAATATCTTTCTCGAATAGAGAAAGGAGAACGAGATTTATATTTCTAATTTTCCGATAAATTTTTTCCTTTGGAAAAAACGTAATAAAATGCCGGTATAACGAATATTGTAAGGAATGTTGCAGATATTAAACCGGCTATAGAAACAATTCCCAATGGAGCACGAAATTCTTTCCCAGCCTCGCCAATCTGAAGTGCCATTGGTAGCATTCCCAAAATCAATGCAAAAGAAGACATTATCTGGGGTTTTAATCTAACCGTAGCGGCCTCGAGTACAGCATTTTTAACATCCACGCCCCTTTCCCTCATTAATTGATTAGCATAGTCGAGAATTAAAATTGCGTTATTAACTACAATTCCGATAAGCATAATTATTCCCATCAAAGAAGATAGGTTGTAAGTGGTTTGAGTAATAATCATAGTAGTAAACACACCTATCATTCCAAGTGGCAAAGTTATCATTATAAAAATTGGTTGAACAAAGCTTTCCAAAATTGCAGATAACAACATGTAAGTCAAAAATGTGGCTATTATAAAGGCAAAAATCATATCGTTGAACATTTCTCTCATAAATTTAACATTTCCAGCCCATTTAAAGGAGTAACCGGGAGGTAGTTTTATCTTTTCCAATCTCTTGTCAATCTCATCTGTAACCGTTCCAAGTGGAATGTTAGGTGCATTAGAACCCGTAAATTGTATGGCTTTATACTTATCTCTGTGCAAAACTCTTGAAACACTAGTGCTGTATTCAATGTTTGCAATTTGACTTAATCTAAATGTACCAGTGGGGGATACAACTGTTAAGTTTTTAATTTTTTCCGGTAGGTTTACATCCTCGTCCCTTAATGTTATGAGAATATCATACTCATAACCACCCTCTCGAAATTTAGTTGCTTCTATACCATCCACAGCGGCTCTTACAGTATAAGCCAAGTCCAGCAAACTTAGCCCAGTCTCTGGTAGTAAATCTCTACGTGGTTGTATTGTAATTTCGGGCTTGCCTTTCCTAAAACTATTGTCTAAATTAATTAACCCTTGGATATTCTTTAAAGAGTCCATAACAATATTTTTATAATGTTCCAATGTGTCTATGTTTTGCCCTAAAATGTAGAATTGAATAGGGTACTGACCACTTGAAATTACCTCACCGGGTCTAATTGCTGTTTTGATATTGGAGATATTCCCTAAATCTTTTACCAGGGTGTCTA
>JBKBVP010000313.1:0-2319 GCA_046289495.1 Candidatus Kapaibacteriota bacterium
TAGGACATAAACTACTTGGGTATGGCAACCAATCTGTAAAAGGTTGGATAGAAATTCGCGGTGCTGGCTTTATCGATATTACCAAATACTTTGGTGTTAATAGGTTCAAGCCAATAACCGAAGTAGAACACGTGATATTTCTCTACAGCGAAAAGAATATGAAAGACAAGATAATATCGACAATGAAAGGACTCAAACTGGAGGAGTCGAAAGCAAAAGGTATGGAAGTACATCCGAATGAAATTAACCTCGAGGACGAGAAGCTTTTAGAAGAATTCAAGAATGTACCCGACGAAAAGTTGGCAGATGCTGAGATGATGATATATAAACGCATCTTGAAGTACTCTCGTGAGAATAGAACATACGAAGGCACATACGAAGGTGTCATCCTCGGGCGCAAGGTTTCGATTAATCCTATTAACATCGACCGAACAAAAGATGTCTCAATCATTGTCGAAGCCATAGCAAGCAGGTACAATTCTTTGAAGTGTCAATTCGAAGAGCCAAAAGAAAAGTTGAACATTAAAATTTTGCCAGAGAATTATCTATTTCCCCCAAGTTTCTACAAAGAAGATTGATTGCTTCGAGTGCCTATTGTTTCTCTTAAATTCAATGTAAAGCCTGAGAAATAGGCACGACGAGTCGGTTCTTTATAAATCTACACCTTTGCTATTTCATAAATACAGTAAGTCTGATATGGATTTTTTCGTTCTGAGAAACTTATCTAAATTAGCAAATTGGCAACGGTAGTACGGATGGGAAGTTATACTAAGTCATTCTTTTACTCTTTTGCCGAGTGTATTCAAGTTCGAGTATTTTAAGTTCCTCCTCCAATAGTGCTTTATTTCGTCGTGCCATCATAGCGCCGATGGAGTTAATAGTTCTTTCGAAGCTCCCCAGAGTGCTTTGTGTTTTATTGCCACCCCAAGTGAATGAAGGAATGAATTTCGATAGTAGGCCAGAGTTGTATATGTTGCAACAAATGCCTGAAATTGTGCCTGTGTTGAAGGAAGTATTGATAGCGGTACGGCAATGGTCGCCGAGGATTAGCCCAAGGAAAGTTCGTCCAGTGTTGAAGGTTTCGTTTTCGATGCGAACGGAGACAGGCTCGTAAGTGTTTTTCAAATCGGAGGTTGTAGTGCCAGCGCCCAAATTGCACCACTCGCCAATGTATGAATGGCCGACGAAGCCGTGATGCTGCTTATTTGTGTATGCCTGAAGAATGGAATTTTCAATTTCTCCACCGACCTTGCAAACCTCGCCGATTGAACTTCCTTGATAAATATATGAGCCAGTTTTGACGATTGTATTTCTACCTATAGCGACTGGGCCCTCGATGTAGGAGAATGGGTGAATAGTCACATCGTCGGCAATTATTATAGCCCCTTTGCTTGCATTTAAAACGACATTTGGCATAATCTTGCAGTTTTTTCCGATCTTTATTCTTTCCTCGTTTAAAAGAGAAACATTTTGGCTTTTTAATTGCTCGAAATCAGCATAGTTTTCGAAAAATAGAAAGTCGTCTTCGATAGCATTCGAATTATGTTCAATAGCATCCCAGAGAAAATTTATTACATTTGGAACAGGCAGATAAACTTTTGGTAATTTTTCGAAGTATTTATTTAGAAGAATTTCGTAAAATTTTATGTCGAAATCGGTTGGATTAAGCATTTCATCAGCAGAAATATAAATTGCAATTGGAATTTCATTGACAACGAAACAACAAGATTTAGTTGTCGTTTCGCTTCGCAAAAATTCAGAATAAACGCTTTGAAAATTGCTCCAAAGTTTGCTCTCTGGCAGGATTCCAGAGTTCAGCACCAGCAAATTCCCACGCGAAATTCTATTGTCTGTAATCGGAAGTTTCTTAAGAAACAAGTTCAGATAAGTTTCTCTTTTGCTGTGGAATAAAAGTTTGGCTTTTGGAAATTGGTGTTGTACTTTCTCAAATAACCTCAAAGCACCACAACGAAGCTCCCATTGCAAATGAAGTAAATAAAAGGGATATAGACTCCTATAATATTCGTTTTCGAAAATAAGGATGAAATCGGGATTTATCATTCTATTTTCATCAATTCAACTTCAATGATAAGCTTTGAATTTGGTGGAATACCACGATAGGAATGCGTTCCAAAGCCAAGCTCTGGGGGCACTATAAGTTTTCTTCTCCCACCAACGCGCATCGTTGCAACTCCTTCCTCCAAACCTTCTATTGCGTCCCTATTACCAAGAACAAAAGTCATAGGGATTCCGCTTTTGTACGTATCCTCGATAATTGTACCATCTTCGAGTTTCATTATGAAATTAATTGTGACCTTT
>JBKBVP010000314.1:0-2298 GCA_046289495.1 Candidatus Kapaibacteriota bacterium
CGCACCTTCAGCCCGCCGCCGGTCAGCGCCGCCATGCTGGCCGAATGGTGCGGCGCGCGGAACGGGCGGGCGCGGCTGATGCGGCCGGCTTCCAGCGTCCCCGCGACCGATTGCACCATCGACACCTCCACCACCTAAAAGAGAACTATTGGCAGCATTTACAATTGCATCGACTTGCAACTTCGTGATGTCGCCTTTGAGCAACTCTATTTTAGGCATAAATTACCGAAAAACAAAAAGCAAATATAAATACTAACTATTTCCAAACCAAAATGCTTGCAGAGGCATTAGCCCAGTTGATGATTGGTGAGAAGTAGATGCCAAAAAGTAAAGTAAGAGCTGCAAGGATAAAAACAATAATTTGATTTACTGTTGCTACTCGCAATGCAGATTTATCTTTATCAATCCCACGAATGAACATATTTCGCATAATTTTAACATAGTAGTAAAGAGAAATTACACTGTTGATAACTCCAAGAACGGCGAGCCAGATAAGCCCAGCATCTATCACAGCTGCGAAAATGTAAAACTTTGCAATGAAGCCAGCAGTTGGAGGCAACCCAATCAAAGAAAACAATAGAACAGAAAACAAAGAGGCAATCAGAGGAGAGCGATATCCTAAACCTTCGAAATCCTTTATATCCTCGCTTCCGATTTCATTTGAAATGAGCATAACACAGATAAAAGCCCCAATATTCATTAAAAGGTAAACAAAGAAATAAACGAGTACAGATGCAATTCCAGTATCGTTCAATACGGCTACACCCATTAAAATATAACCGGCGTGTGCAATGCTGGAGTATGCCAGAAGTCTTTTTAGATTACTTTGCCAAAGAGCAACGATATTTCCAAGTGTCATCGTTAGGACAGAGAACACAGCTATTACCAAAGTCCAATCAATACTCGATACCATGGTCCAAATCGAATCGACAGTCTCGGTGTGAAGAGAAAGAGCTAACTTCAAGAAGCGAAGAAGAGCTGCAAATCCAGCTGCTTTGGAAGCAACAGAAAGGTATGCAGTAATAGTAATGGGAGCACCCTCGTAAACATCCGGGGTCCAAAAATGGAACGGCACAGCAGAGATTTTATAAGCAAAACCAGCAATAATTAACATAACAGAAACGAAAAATGGAAATGTGTCGACTTTATTAACAGAAAGGAAGTCCTTGATCTCATATAAATTTAATGTACCAGTCAAACCAAACAGCAATGAAATACCATAAATCATCAAACCTGAGGAAATTGCTCCGAAGATAACATATTTAAGCGAGGCTTCGCTAGCACGGCGAATTTCTTTGGTATAACCCGAGAGAATGTAAGACGATATGCTCATTGTTTCGATGGCAAGGTAAATAAGTATCAAATTGGTTGCTCCAGTGACCAAGAACATACCAAAACTCATCCCGACAAGGAAAGTATAGAATTCGCCAAGATTACCACCTTTTTCAATTAATTCCCTACTTTCGAAACTCATTAAAACAATAAGTATATTAGTCAAAAGAATGATAACTTTAAAGAAAAATGAAAAGTTATCGGAAACAAATGAACCAAGGAAGCCTACCCCCTCTCTTGTCTGGAATAATAAAAGTAAACCCGAAACAATAAATCCAATGATTGAAACATAAGCATTGATGAATCGATTTTTTCTAAAAACCAAATCAACAACTATTAATACGAGTAGAGTAACAACGAGCACAAGTTCTGGTAAAAAAATGTTGAGACTGCTTTGTAAATTGCTTATCAAATTGCCAAATTCTATCATAATTCACACACCTAAATCTTACATTCCCGAAAGAAAATTTCCTATCAGCACATAAGGTTTCATAAATTGTACGAAGTAGTTTACAGATGTGTTCATCAAACTTAGCATTGGATTTGGATATACACCAAGGTAAATGATTATAACAGCAAGAGGTACAAGCGCTAAATATTCGCGAGCAATCAAATCATCACCGGGGAATTTCTTTCCGGTTGGGTCCCATGGTCTATTCCATCTTTCAGGTATTTTACCAAAAAACACTTTTTGCAAAGCCCACAGCATATAAGCGGCTCCTAAGATTATCCCAAGTCCAGAGGCAATAGTAAGATACGGATAAGTATTGAAAGCTCCCAAAAAGACCATTGCTTCGCTTATAAATCCGCTTAATCCTGGAAGTCCAATTGCAGCAAAAAATGCAACCATCATAATAGCAGTATAGACTGGCATTTTATTGGCAAGTCCACCGAATTCATCCAATCCACGTGTGTGCGCACGGTCGTAAATTACACCCACAATCATAAACAACATTGAGGTGATTG
>JBKBVP010000315.1:0-2287 GCA_046289495.1 Candidatus Kapaibacteriota bacterium
CGTAGTCCTTGAAGAAATATGTTAAAGAAGATAGTACGAAAAAGGATATCAACAGGGCAAATGTATTATTCCAAACGCTGTGATTATTTTCGAAATACTCCCCGGAGATAATCATAGAAATAAATACAACCAAGCTCAAAACAACAAAAACAGTAGGATAAGCATAGTCGGGAAAAGAAAAAGGATCTGAAAATCTAAGCCATGTTGCCAAAAGTAGTGAAAGATTAACAATTAACAAATCTGATACAATGAAGGCAAACTCCACTTTATAAGCAATGAGTTTTGATAGCAACTGGCGCAGGAAAATCCCCAGCTTAATAACAAAGGTGAACCATTTAGAATTACTAAAATGCTTTTTGCTGAAAATTTCCATCGACTTGAAGAAATGATACTTGTTGTCGATAATACTTCTGATTGTGCTTTGACCTTTGTAATGAATAATAGAGGTTGTAGGAACATAAGCAACTTCCATTCCCAATTTTTTCGCACGATAGCAAAGGTCTAAATCCTCTCCATACATAAAAAAGGAAGTATCGAAGCCACCTAATTTTGCAAAAAGCTCTCTACGAACAAACATAAAAGAACCACTAATGGAGTCGACAAAGGAAAATTCATCTGGGTCGAGATATGTTAGGTTGTAGCGGCCAAAAAGCTTACTTTTAGGGAATAATTTCTGCAAGCCGAAGAGTTTGGTAAAAGCCACCCAAGGTGTTGGAAATCCGCGTCGGCACGCCAATTGAAGCGTCCCATCGGCATTCAAAACTCTGCAGCCAGCAATACCTACATTTGGTGTTTGCTCCATAAAATTATACATAGTTTGCAAAGTGTCCTCTTGCAAAACGGTATCAGGATTTAAAAACAATAAGTACTTACCCCTGGATGACTCGAAACCCTTGTTGTTTGCGTAACTAAAACCACTGTTTATCTTCAACTGAATTACGTTTACCATAGGAAAAGTCTTGTGTAAAAATTCAACAGAGTCGTCGGTAGAATTATTATCAACTACAATAACTTCGAAAAGGAAGTTTGTCCTGGAATTAAAGATAGAATTTAAACATTGAACAAGGAAATCACGCACATTGTAGTTTACAATAATAATTGAAAGAGCTATAGAGGGATTCATTATTGGTCACAGACATTTTAAAATATGGCACAGTTTCAGTTTCCAGACAAGGAAGATAGCTTCGAGCACAATTTTTTTATTCATTTTAGAGACACCATTCATTCTATCGATGAAAATTATTGGTATTTCTACAACTTTGAAGCCTTTTGCCCAAAGACGGAAGTTCATTTCAATTTGGAATCCATACCCATTTGTTTTGATCTTATCGAGGTTTATTTGGCGAAGAGCATCGGCACGGAAACATTTAAACCCACCTGTTGCATCTTTGACAGGCATACCTGTAATGAATCGGGTATATAAATTTGCGAAGTAGCTTAGTATCAGCCTTTGCAGGGGCCAATTAATAACGTTTACACCCGTTAAATAACGGGAGCCAATTACCAAATCTGCATCTTTAATTGCCTCGAGGAAACGAGGCAAATCCTCTGGATTGTGCGAAAAATCTGCATCCATTTCAAAGATAACTTCGAAACCCCTTTCCAAAGCAAACTTGAAGCCCTCGATGTATGCTGTACCTAAGCCAAGCTTCCCACTCCTTTTAATCAAATAAACATTTGGGTTTCTTTGCATTATAGTTTCAACAATTCCTGCGGTCCCATCTGGGGAATTATCATCAACTACGAGGACACTTATATTGGGAACAACTGAAAAAATCTTGTCAATTAATTTCTCTATATTTTCTGCTTCGTTATATGTTGGAATAACTACAATGGTCTTCATTTTAATCAATTTCTAAAAATTTACGAACCTCATCTGCGGTTGAAAACCTAAGAACCTTTGATAGATTCTTTTTTGCAAGTTTAGAGTCAATTTCAGAAATCCATTTTTTTACTTGCAATAAATTCTCAATAGAAATACTAATTGAATCGAAATCGAGTGCAACAAGAAGACCAGTTGCAGCAGGATGTGAAGCAAGTTCACCACAAATGCCAACCTTTTTGTTCCATCGTTTAGCACTATCTATCGCTATCTTCATCAACTTAAGTACAGAAGGATGGAATGGGGAAAGATAGACACCTACATTTGAATTGTCGCGGTCGGCAACAAGGGTATATTGTGTTAAATCATTAGTTCCAATACTAATATAATCGACGTATTTAGCCAGCACACCACTTTGAATTGCCGCAGCAGGGGTTTCAATCATAATACCAAATTTTATTTCTG
>JBKBVP010000316.1:0-2285 GCA_046289495.1 Candidatus Kapaibacteriota bacterium
GAAGAATCAAAACTTATTGTAAAATATTTTGTCTTTTTATTTATAGAGTAAATAATCAAATCTCTGTAACCGGAATTACAAATTTCTAAAAATCTCTCGAAATTTAGATTTTCGCAATTAATGGTACCAAAATCAACATTATCCTCGACTGAAATAAACGGAATTGTGAAATTTGATAATACGTATCCAGTCATATCGCTATAAGTGTATGGCCCTGCTCCCTGGCCCAAACTAATCACTCTTTCAATATTTTTAGACTTTTCATCTAATACCACAACATTGTCTAAGCTTAAATTCGTAACCCATATTTTCCCATTATAATCTACAGCTATACCAGTTGGTTGAGCTCCTTGGTTGGATAATTTAACTGTATCACATTTATGCGTATCAGAATTATAAACAATAACTTCTTTACCATTTGGATAAGAAGAAACTGCCCACACATCCCCATTGTTTTTAGTCAAACATATACCTCTACCATTGGAAGGTAAAACATTTTTTTCTAATATTAATTTGCATTTTTTGTTAACAGTGTCAATTTCATATTTTAAAATGGCTTTCTTTTCTCTACCAGTTGCCCAGAACATTTTTTCCTGGATGTCGGGACAAACACCATAAACTTTTACATTTGTGTCTACAAAGTAACTATTTGGATTCCTCGTATTTAAAACCAAGACAGCGCCATCATGTCCAGAAGATACAAGGAAGCCTGAAGAGTTAACAAATCCACCATAACCACCACCACCATATTTTTTAATCGTGGTAAGCAAATTACCATCGGAATTATTTATCTTCACAAAACCTTGTGATGTTAGTAACCAGCCACCAACCCAAACATTGTTATCGATGTCCACCGAAATATGCCTGACATTGACAATATCACTTTAGTTGAATAACTTATTAAACACAATCAATTCATCATCAGGAGCATTTTTTTCTTTCCAAGGTAGGGTATCTAGTAAGCCCCTTGAGGTTTTAATTAATCCATCTTTATTACGGTCCAATTTTCTCCAATCACCAACACTTACCCAATCAAATGGGGGCTTCAAATATAATCCATTAGGATTAGGTCGTCCAAGCGAATCACAGCGAGTTCCACCCACAACTAAAGCTATTTTAGTAGCACCACAGTTATCATTTCGATTTCCAACCCACACATTACCTAATGCATCGACGGTAGTCCTTGATGGGTTGCCTTGTCCATTTGGATAAGTGTAATACTCTCCTACAATTTTAAAAGAATCAACATCTATTCTAATAACTGTTCCCCTATTGCTGGCAGGGATATTAATAAACTTAAATTGTTTGGGTTTTAGTTTGATATCACAATCTTCGAAAGTAATTCCAAGGCTCTCTACAACTTTTTCAGTTATACAGCTTCTATTATGGTCACTATCAATTGCAAATAATTTAACTAATTTCCCAGTCAAATCACTCAAAATACTTGTTTCGGTTGCTTCCGGCGGTAAAACTTCAAGCACACTATCTCTGTTGTTTACATCACTGGTTAACAAAACAAAGCCAACACGATTAGGATCGTTAGCACAAGTCCATCGAATTGTTGTGTTGTTAGTAAAAGGATTAAAAATAGCCTTTAAAATTAATGGAATTTTTAGCTTGGGTTTAGGATTTATTAAGTGTTCATTTAAATATTTTTTCTCCCTAAAATTGCCATCGTTATCAAAAAAATAATAATAAACATAAAATTCACAATAATTTAAAGTATCTGGTATGGTGTAAGTAAATTTTTGATTTTGTCCTAAAGACGAGCCTATGTAAATACCGTCAAAACCTGTAGTGTCATCATCAATGAAAAATTCATACTTCCCTTCTTCAATTTTATTCCATATAACTATAACTGAATCTATAATGTTATTTACAGAAAGAGTCGGAGGAATTTTAGCGCTAAACTGAAATAATCTTGTACTATCCAACAATTCTGGATTGTCAATTACAATTTCCCATTTACCAAACATTGGAAAATGTACAACCCACCAAGCTCTCTTTTGGTCTTTTCGCAAGACATAAAAGACTTTATTTGTTGTATCTGTAGAATAGTATACATTGTTTTCGGGTGAGACTAAATATGACTTAGGTAATGAATCGGATGATGAAATTTCGTATATAAACTTCTCAACCGAATGTTCGTCGATAAATATGGTATCAATTTTGTTTTTACTATCTAAAAGGTCTATGTTTTTATTGTTTTTAGTGGATATCCAAGTAAGAAATGGCAAATTGGGAAACTCGATTTGATTTTTTTCAAAATTATATACAAAAAGCAT
>JBKBVP010000317.1:0-2277 GCA_046289495.1 Candidatus Kapaibacteriota bacterium
TTCCACCCCCTTTTTAGGTTTAAGACAAAATCTATTTGATGATATTTAGCTGCTTTGTAGCAGAAGAACCGCTGGAGGTGATTAATCGGTAGTAATATGTACCGCTGGGTAATTCATATGAATTTAAGACGACAGCGTGGATACCTGAATTTGCATAGCCCTGGTATATGGTTTTTACCTTGTTTCCAAGAGCATCGAACAATTCTATGCTAATATCCATTGGCTTGTCCAATACAAACCCAATTTCAATGTAATCATTGAATGCTGGGTTGGGTTGTGCATCTTTAAGATAGAAGTTTGTTTGGTTTTGTTCTTCGACTTTGCCAGGAGTGCCAGTTAGGCTGACAGACGTAAATAAAACATCGTGTGGAGCATCGATTATTAATTGCTGGATGAAATTAGGATATGTCAGACGTGGATTGTTTGGATTTTGCGATGTAATGGGTCTTGTTCGTCCCATTATTAATGGTATTTGGTCCAACGAAGGGACAATGCTTGGTATCCAAGTTGCTTTATTATAAATTGTGTCGTCAGTTACGTTAATTGGTGGTAACCAGAAGCCTTGTGTACGGTCGCGATACGAGAAGAATACATCATTAGTTGGTAAAGTGTCGAGCACTTGTGCACCATCGGAAATAGTAACTGGTGGGTTAATCACAATAGGAGTGTCGATGTAGTCGAGCCACTTTAAAACAATATACTTTCCATCCTCGGTTTTTGCGGCTTGCAGCTCCATACCCATAAAGCTGCGATAGAGAGAGTCTTTTATTAAGTTGGGGTCGCTGTTTACATCGGTGATTATCAAAGTAGCAAGAGCACTCCAGTCGGCGACTTTGTTAATGGTCCATAGACCGCCACTGTAGTTTCCTTCGATAATATGCGCTGAAACTAAGTTATCGCCGTTGAAAATAGCAATCCGAGTAAACAAACTGTATTCATCTTCGCCAGTAACAACAAAGGCATTTGGCTCGTAAGGTAAGACGATAAATCCATCATTGTCACCCCAAGTGGCAAAGTAATCGGTTAAAACAGAAACGGGCATTGGTTGAAAATCGCTCCAAGTTACGCCGTAGTCGGTAGATTTTGATACCCCGGGGACACGGTCGCGGTCGGCAACATTTGGTTGGAAATAATTGAATACGCCAGCATAGACATTGCCATTGTTATCAACATCCAGCAACATGTTTGAATTATATGTAGATATTAACTGGTCGGAGTTTCTGAATTTAGACAATGCCCAAGCGGTAGGACAGCCTTGGAAGAGAAAATCGTAATCGCTTAAACTAAAAGCAGAGAAACCGTATTGTCCATATTGAGAAGTTTCGGAGCTGGTCAACATACCTACATTATAGGCAAAAGCACCATCGTCTGTGACATGCGAAGTCATTCTGCTAACCCACCATCGGTAGCCGGCAAGATTTCCCGGATACAAAAAGTCTATGTTTTCGTTGCCACTCGGGGTTGAAATTGTATACAAACCACCAGAGGGACGGTATTCTCCACTTATGTCTTTACGGAAAAAAGGAGTATAAACAAAATAGGATAGGGAGTTTAAATTTTGGGACTTTTCTGAATTCAGTACTGCTACAGAGGCAAGCACAGGTACTTCGCCAACCTTCGAATAAACACCTTTTGTCGTCCAGGTTTGACCAAAGTTTGTGCTAATGTACAGTGTAATAGTTCCAGCAAGGTCGTTACCAGAGGAACCATAATTTGCAATTGAAATTACTACAGCTTTGCTTATTGGGTCGTATGCGATTGGTGTTATCATATTAAACAATGACCACTGAGCGCCAATAACTTGAGTTAAAATTCTATAAGACAAGTTTAGTTCATCGCCGTATGTTTTATTGTCGAAATTGCCAACATCCAGCACATTTTTTGTGTTAAGTGTAAATGGAACTTGTGAAATCGTACCTTCGCTAAGTTTTTTTAAATCAATTGATTGAGCAAATATTGGTAGTAGGAAAAAAACAGAAATAAGTAAAGCAATCCTTCTCATTTTACCTCCTAATTATACAAAATTTTCTTAACATAAATTTAATAAAAGAAAATAGCAAGTTAATAAAAACATAGCAAAAAAATGATATTATTATGAAATAAAAAAGAGGGGAATTAATCCCCTCTTTTAATTGAAAATATGGATAATGAATTTTAGTAGCTAAAATAGGAACTTAAAGGAGTATGATTTGTCATTTGTACTAATTAGAACTATGTACATTCCTTGGGACAGTTTATTACAGGGTATTGAAGTAACATTAGGTTTATCATCGAAGG
>JBKBVP010000318.1:0-2277 GCA_046289495.1 Candidatus Kapaibacteriota bacterium
GTCGGTCCTTGTTGGGAACTTTAGCGTTGTTGTAGTATCGAAAAGAATGTTGCCACCGGGTTTAACTGCTTTTTCAAATTTATCAATAGATGGCTGATTCAGAGCGACAACAGTATCGAATTTCGAAATTATAGGGGAGCTAATCATTTCGTCGGAAACAATAGTAATGCAATTGGCAGTACCGCCACGCATTTCTGGTCCATACGATGGCATCCAGGTAACTTCTTTGCCTTCGAAAATAGCTGCGTAGCCAAGTATCATCCCCATTGTCAAAACGCCTTGGCCACCGAAACCAGAGAAAACTGCTTCGTGTGTCATTTTTTAACCTCCGGAACTTTAATATCACCTAAAGGATAATAAGGAATTAAAACATTTTGGACATAATTATTCGATTCGATTGATGTCATTTTCCAATTAGAGGGACAGTTCGAAACAATTTCGACCAAGCAGAATCCCAATCCCATTTTTTGATACTCTAATGCACGTTGCAATGCTTTTTTCGTTCGACGTACATTTTGAACATTATTCACAGCCTGGCGAGAGACGTAAGCAACCCCGGGCAGTGGAGCAATAAGCTCGCTAAATTTCAATGGCCAACCCGTAGTCTTTGGGTCTCTACCATAAGGAGATGTGGTTGTGACCATCCCTTCAATTGTTGTTGGAGCCATCTGCCCGCTGGTCATTCCATAGACAGCGTTATTGATAAAGATAACGAGGAAGTTTTCACCACGGTTTGCAGCGTGTAGAGTTTCGTTCCCACCGATAGCTGCCAGATCGCCATCACCTTGGTAAGTAAAAACAAATTTATCTGGCAGCATCCTTTTGATTCCTGTTGCGACGGCACAAGCCCTTCCGTGCGCCGCTTGTTGCATATCTACATTCATATAGTTATATGCAAAGACGGCGCAACCAACAGGGGCGACTCCAATTAAGTCATTTTGAATTCCCATCTCTTCGACCACTTCCATAAATATCTTGTGCACCGTGCTGTGTCCACAACCAGGGCAATAATGCAATTCAACATCAAGCAAAGTCGAGGGTCTTCTGTATACCAGATTCTCTGGTTTAACAATATCCTCTACCAAAAGATCGACATTATCCACTGCCATTGCTATTCTCCTTTGATAAACAATTTTTCAAAATTTTCCAAAATTTCCTCCGGGGTTGGAATGACCCCACCCATTCTTCCATAATATTCAACTCGAGTGGCTCCAAAAACAGCAAGTTTGACATCTTCGACCATCTGTCCAGAGTTCATTTCTATATCGAGTATGCCTTTGACTTTTGGTGCAACCTCGGTAAAAATCTTTGTTGGAAATGGAAACAGAGTTATTGGGCGAATCCAACCGATTTTATATCCTTTTTGCCTTCCCAAATCCATTGCCTTCAATGCTATGCGAGAAACCAAACCAAATGCTGTAAAAATGTATTCAGCATCATCTAAGTTCTTGGTTTGGTAGCGAACTTCCTCCTCTTGCATTTGTTTGTATTTTCTTTGCAAGCGGAGATTTATTTCCTCCATCTTCTCTGGTTGTATGTGCAAAGAGGTAATAACCCGTCGCTCTCCATTCTTTGGTTTACCTGTAGTTGCCCAAGGGTACTCGGTGTGGACCCTTGGTTCTTGGGGCGGGAGTTCAACTTTCTCCATCATCTGCCCCAATGCACCATCGGCAAGTATCATTACGGGATTTCTATATTTAAAAGCAAGCTCAAAGCCAAGTTTGACAAAGTCTGCCATCTCTTGTACATTATACGGAGCAAGCACGAGCAGGCGATAGTCGCCGTGGCCACCTCCTTTGACTGCTTGGAAGTAATCACCTTGCGCAGGTTGAATAGTGCCGAGGCCCGGGCCTCCACGATTGATATTTGCTAATAGGCAAGGCAATTCAGCACTGGCGATATAGGACAATCCTTCTTGCATCAAGCTAATTCCGGGGCTGGAGGATGTTGTCATTGCTTTTTTGCCACAGCCTGCAGCACCGTAAATCATATTAATCGCAGCAACTTCGCTTTCAGCCTGAAGGACAACCATACCAGTACGTTTAGTTGCTTCTCGGGAAAGATACTCAATTACTTCGGATTGTGGAGTAATTGGATAACCAAAATATGCATCGACACCAGCGCGAATCGCTGCTTCTGCCAATGCTTCATTGCCTTTCATTAATTTCACTTCCCCCATTTCTGCTCCCTTAGGTTGTTTCTACTTGTTTGGTTTTTAACACTTTACGATATACTGTTATAACAGCATCTGGGCAGATAATTGCACAATTGACACAT
>JBKBVP010000319.1:0-2273 GCA_046289495.1 Candidatus Kapaibacteriota bacterium
ATCTTTAATTGAAATAATATTTTTTTGGAATATAACCAAAATAAATCTCCTATCTAATAGCTCACTTAAATGATTTAAGTTTGCTCTCTTAAATTAATTCTGACCTGAATTGAATCTCATTGAAAGTTAAGTCTTGCTCAATTTTTAATTACTTTATTTAATTAATTGAAAAAAATTTTTGCTAAAAATTTTTTTTTCCCTATAAAATTTTTATTTTTGTATTTATTAAAATTATGTTTAAAAAAATTTTTTTGCTTATGGAAAGAAAAGAATTTTTAAAGAATTTAGGCTTAGGTTTTGCAGGATTAGCGATTGCAAAATGTGTAATAGGTTGCGGCGACAATAATACAACATCGCCCACAAACATCGACTTCACTATTGATTTGAATGACCCTCGCTACTCGTCTTTAAGAAAAGTAGGTGGTTTCGTAATCGTCAATGATGTTTTAATTGCCAAAACATCAGAAAATACGTATATTGCTGTAAGTGCGATATGTACTCACGAAGGGAAAAAAATTACATTTCGCGCAAACAACAATGATTTTTTCTGTCCTTCTCACGACTCTGTTTTCTCGCTTGAAGGTAAAAGACTGGCGGGACCAGCAAAAAAGGATTTGACAAAATTTAAGGTTGAATTAAATGGCAACATTCTTAGGGTTTATTCTTAAGCCAACAATACACAAGACTATGCTTGTACTATTAATTTTAGAAAATTTAGTTTTTTTCGCTTTTGCACATCAACAATTGTTTTGCTCTAGTGAGTTTCATTTAGAAACCAGATGCTCCTCTTATGTCAACTCGCTTTATACTAAAATTTTTCTCAATGGAAGTGTAAATCTTTCCAAAGACCAATTGCTAACTACACGAGATACCTCAGTCGACGAACCTAAAAACGCTCTTAGTTTCGAAGACTTTGAATCCGAAGAAACTAATTCGTCTTTACTCCCAGAGAATATTAGTTTTTTCGAATCATTTCTTTGGGGACAAAATGGGCTTTTACGAAAATTAGGCTTAACTTCGGATTTAAATCCAGAGCAAAGACAAAAGGAAATACTCTGGAGGCGTAATTTCCTTGATATACACCAGACCCTCGGATTATTTACGTGGGGTTTGATGGCTGGAACAATTGTTACCGGTCAGTTATGGTTGGATGGGAAACTGGACTCTCCAATATGGCACAAAAGGTTCTTATATTCTACAATCGCTGGCTATTGCCTCACCGGAATTATGGCAGTTGTAACTCCACCTCCCATTATTAGAAGAAATGAATTTTCTACTGTTACTTTTCATAAATTAGCTGCTTGGTTGCACTTTGTCGGTATGCTGGCAACACCTATAATCGGTAAACAAATTCTTAGTTCTGGAAGCGATTATTATAAATTAGCTAAGCTTCACCAGAAAATTGGTTACATTACTTTCTCAATCTACACTTTATCTATGTTGACAATCTTGTTGTTTCAGTAAGTTTTGTAGATTATGTATTATATTGTTTTAATTACCGTAGTAATTTTATTTTCAACTTTTACTTCTCTGGCACAGAATGTTGTTTTAAATAATGAAAAAAGTAAAACAAAAATAACTTATGAATTACGCCATCCTGCACACAATGTGCGTGGGGTAAGCGACGACTTACAAGTGAAAATTGAATACGATAAATCTAATAATTCCATCAAACAAGTTATTGCTCAAGTGCGTGTAACATCGTTCAACAGTGGAAACTCGAATAGAGACTCACACGCCATGGAATTAATAGAAGCCCAAAAATACCCTAAGGCTTTTCTAAAAAGCACTAAAATTGTTGAATTTGCAGATTCTTTGGTTTGCTACGCTGATTTAACTTTTCATGGTGTTACAAAAAATATTACAATCAATGCACGGAAAAAATTTTCAGTAAACATATTGAATGTCAATGGGAATTTTGCCATCAGCCTCGATGAGTTCAAAGTCGAAAGGCCTAAATTATTGTTTGTCCCTTCGGAGGAATATCTAAGATTCGAATTCTCAGTGAGTTTTGTTATAAATTGAAAGGGTAATTATGAAATTTGTATTTCTAACTTTATTATTGATTAACTTCCTCGCTCAAACACTAATTAATTACAACTCTCTCCTTGCAAAAAAGAAAGGTATAATCGGAAGAACCAACACTTCCTCAATTAGCTGCGGTGAATGTCACAAGTCTAATCCAAATCAAAATTTGGCAATTTCTGTTACTACGGAAAGCGGCTCTTTCACGGTCGAGCCATCAGCAAAAATTAAATTTTTACTAACTGTGT
>JBKBVP010000029.1:0-9421 GCA_046289495.1 Candidatus Kapaibacteriota bacterium
TTCGATGTCGTAAATTGCAGTTGGGGAAAGCCAAATAAACCACCCTCACCCGTAGAACAATCTATAATTGATTATGCAGTTGCTCGCGGGGTTGTTGTTGTTGCAGCTGCTGGCAATGAACGGAATGCCTCTACGATGCTTTATCCTGCCGGTTATTTCGGTGTCCTTGCTGTCGGAGAGGTAAATCAAGTTGACTATGTAACAACAAATACCTCGATTAATGAGTCTGTGAGAATAATGGCTCCTGGAGAAGGTAATTATATCACAATAAATACACCAAATGGTTACGAAGCATCTACACAAGGAGGAACCTCCTTTGCTGCACCAGTAGTATCTGGTGCTGTAGCAATAGTGAGTTCGCTGTATCCAGAGTTGGACCCATTGCAAACAATTGAGTACGTGCGTCAGTTGGCTGATGATATTTCCGATAAAAATCCGCCATTTCAGTACCTAATACCAGGAAGAATTAATTTATCCAAGCTCTTAGAGATCCAACCTTTCTCAATCCCAGGTATTAGACCGTTGAAAACAAGTTTCTCTCGTCCCGGTGGTACAACCGACGACCGCTTTTTTCTTGGTGATACAGTAGTTGTGAATATCGATGCTTACAATTATTTAGGCTCTGCAAGAAATCTAAGGTTTGTTTTATCAACTGCGGATATTTTCGACAATTCATTACAAGTTTTGGAAGCAGAGCAGGAGTTGGATTTCTTACCACAAGACACAAATTTTTCTATAGGACCTTTTTCATTCAAAATTGTTGATAAAAATGAAAATCCAACTTTTCTTCGTGTTGACATTTTTGGGGAAAATTCCTACAGGGATTTCTTTTTGATAAGATTCGTTCCTACATCTTTCATCACAACCTTCGAAAACGATTCCATAAAATTCTCTATTAGTGATAAAGGAACACTTGGCTTCTACAGAAATAATTCAAACCAGTTTGGTTACGGGGTTGGTAGTAAAAAGCTCGGTAATCAAATTTATAAAGCTGGATTGATGCTCTCGGAGGATTCGAGCAAAATAGTTACTGCTTTATTTGGTCTTGCCACCGATGGGAGTGATTTTAGAGTACTCAAACCCTTTGCAGGAAAAGACAAAAATATTTCTATTATCGATGATAGTCTTTCTCAGCAAATCGAAAGAATTGGTGTCCAAATCCAACAATTCGTTTATGTGCCACCCGATGGAGAAAATTATTTTAAAATATTTTTCACCCTTAGGAATACATCTGGAAAAGTGCTAAAAAATCTTTCCTTAGGGTATTATCAAGATTGGGATGTTGGAACTTCGGCAAAAGAGAATTTTTCTTACCTCGAGCCAGACGCAATTCCAAAGTCAATCTTGCCCATCTCGGCTGCAGTTCAGTTTATTCAATCCTTGGACTCATCGGTTTTTGTTGGTGTTGGTGTAATCTCCGATAATTCAACTTACATTCCTCAATCTGCGGTTTTAAACTCCGATTTTACCTCCGCTTTCTCTCGCGATAAGCAGATCCTTTCATTAAATTCAGGCACTAGAATTCAGTTCAGTGGTGTCGACGATATTTCTATCGTTAATGGGATGAAATTTCCAGGCGAAATCTACCCCGATGAAACCCGAAGTTTCACAATGATGATTTCGATAACTGATAGTCGCGAAAATCTTAAACAAATATTTTTGAAATATCTGCTCGAAAACCCCTCCAATTACTCCGATGGTATAGAAAATATGATTAATCTTTACCCGAATCCCACAAGTGAATTTGTCTTTATTCAACCCTACCACTCAAGCGTAAATTCGTCGAAATATCAAATCATAAATCATTTTGGCAACATTGTCGATGAAGGCTTGCTAAATTCTAATGTTTTAAATGTATCGCAACTATCTTCTGGTGTTTATTATTTAAAAATCTACTCAATGCAAAAAGTCTTTTTTCAAAAGTTTGTGTTAATAAGGTAGAGAAGAGATGAAGTCTTACAGGAAAGAACTTTGGTTTAACATACCACGAAGGAGAGCATTTGTTAATATAACTAAAGAAGTCGAGAAATGCGTACAGGAGAGCGGAATTAAAGAGGGAATATGTTTAGTCAATGCGATGCACATTACAGCAAGTGTTTTTATTAACGATGACGAAAGTGGTTTGCACCAAGATTTTGAAGTCTGGTTGGAAAGACTTGCCCCTGAAAAACCCTATTCACAGTATCATCACAATACTTTCGAGGACAATGCTGATGCACATTTAAAAAGAACTATTATGGGACGGGAAGTTGTGGTTGCAATCACTAATGGCAAATTAGACTTTGGTCCTTGGGAACAGATATTCTATGGTGAATTCGATGGAAATCGTCGTAAGCGAGTTCTTGTAAAAATCATCGGAGAATGAAATGGAGTTAACCCAAATAGTTGGCATCTTTGCTGCAATTTTAACGACTTCCGCTTTTGTTCCGCAAGCTATTAAAATCATTAAAACAAAAAGCACCAAAGACATCTCCTTGGGAATGTATTTAATTTTAACAACTGGAATATTATTTTGGCTCATATATGGAATCCTTCTGGGAGAACCACCAATAATTTTTGCAAATACAATTGGTTTTACCTTGACATTTATAATTTTATTGTTAAAAATTCGGTACAAAAACATCAATGGATGAAATAAGGACTGAAATATTAATCATTGGTTCTGGTGTCGCTGGGCTTATCGCAGCTTTAACTGCAGCAGAGCTGGGTCGTGAAGTGTTGATAATTACTAAGCTTCCAACACTTCTTAGTGGCAACTCCCCTTGGGCGCAGGGAGGTATCGTATTTCTTGGCAAGAACGACTCCCCAGAGAAATTGAAAAAAGATATTTTCGAAGCTGGACATTGGCATTGCTGGCCACCAGCCGTCGAAATTCTTGTCGAGCTTGGCCCAAAACTCGTAAAAGATTTACTAATCGAGAAATACCACGTATCATTCGATACGACCGAAAAAGGCGAGTTGCACTTAACCGCCGAAGGAGCCCATTCCGTTAATAGAATTGTTCACTCCAAAGATAAAACCGGAGAGATAATTCACACTAAGTTAATTGAAGCTGTCTTAAAACAAAAGAATATAAAATTTCTTGTCGACCACACTGCTGTTGATATTCTAACTCTTTCACATCATTCGACCCGTTCGATTGACATCTATGAGAAACCCACTTCTTTTGGAGCTTTTGTTTTGAACAATAATACTGGAAAAGTTTTTCCTATTTTTGCATACAAAACTATTCTTGCAACTGGTGGTCTGGGGCAAATTTATCTTCACACCACAAATCCGCCAGAAGCAACCGGCGATGGTATTGCAATGGCGTATCGTGCTGGAGTACGTCTGTTGAACCTACAATTTATTCAATTTCACCCAACTGCATTCTACCACGAAAGAGAGAGATTTTTGATCAGCGAGGCGGTCCGTGGCGAAGGTGGTAGATTAATAGACAAAAATGGCTATGAGTTCATGAAAGATTTCCACGAATTGGGCTCCCTCGCTCCACGCGATATCGTTGCTCGTGGAATTCATCAAACTATGCTTAGAACAAATCATCCTTGTGTTTATCTTGATATTTCACACAAAGATTCAGAATGGGTTAAATCCAGATTCCCAACCATTTATAGTAATCTCTTAAGATACGGCATTGATATGACAAAGGAGCCAATTCCGGTCGTCCCAGCTGCTCATTATTCCTGTGGTGGGATCGGAGTTAGTTTGCGAGGGCGAACATCTGTGCATCGTCTCTATGCCATTGGCGAGGTCTCTTGTACAGGTGTTCACGGTGCAAATCGACTTGCGTCCACTTCTTTGCTCGAGGCAGTTGTTTGGGGATACAACGCTGGTTTGGATGCCTCGGAATTTCATAAAAGCGACGAGTATATTCCCGAAATTTTCCCATGGAAAGAAGAAAATGAAGAAGTGGACCCCGCTCTTATTGCTCAGGATTGGTTGACAATTAAAAATACGATGTGGAATTATGTGGGTTTGGTGCGTACCAGAGAACGCCTAATGAGAGCCACCACGACACTACGACACTTACAAACAGAAATTGAACGCTTCTATCAAAAAGCCAAGATGAACAAGGATATCTTGCAGTTGCGTAATGGCATTATAACTGCGATTGCCGTTACAAACGCAACAATCGAAGATAAAGTTAGTCGAGGGACTCATTACATTGAAAATTAGGTTACCAAACTCTATCAAAAAGTCTTTTGATTTTGTTTACAATTTTATACAGCAAATTGAAAATCATCATATATTTCTTCTCTCCGCTGCAATCACATTTAACATCATCCTTTACACAATCCCTTTGATTTTGGTCAGTATTTTCGTTGCTACACGATTTATTGACAAAAAATCTTTCACTGAACTTATTGCCAATCTTTTATTTTCCTTCCTCCCGGAAACAGAGGGTACATATTTTTTTGTTAGCAACTTGCTTTTAGAAATTGATAACATTTTCAGAGTCAGTGCATTTGCTGGTTGGATTGGAGTTTTTTTTCTATTATGGTTATCCTCGACTGTTTTTAGTTCGCTTCGGGGCAGTCTGAATGTAGTTTTCAATGCAAAAAGCAACAAAATATTCGTTTTTTACAAATTAAAGGACATCATTTTAACAATCGTATTGAGCATATTTATTTTGCTACTTACCTACTTGATGCCCTTGATTGAAATTATAAACAAATTTGTTGGCAAATTTTTGCCTCTCGCTATTTCGTTGATTCTTTCTAAAATGACCATGCAAGTTTTTTGGATAGTTCTATACTTTATCTTTTTTATTTTTGTTTACAAGTTTATCCCAAGTCGTCATATAAATTTTAAAATTATTATCATAGCAAGTGCAATTTGCACTGTTTTAAGTGAAATAGCCAGAATGGGATTTACTTTCTATTTGCAAAATTTTGCCAGTTATAGCAAGTTCTATGGTACTTATGGTCTGATAGTTTCCATTTTGATTTGGATTTACTATTTAATCTTTATAATTCTTTTCTCTGCTGAACTTACTCTTTACGTTTTTCCAAATTTATCGAATACAAAAAAGTATGCTAGCGATTAAGTTCAAACCATTACCTAACAATCTGAAAAAGTTCGTAATTTCGTTGAAAGATAAGAAAAAGAGAAAAGAGTCTGGGCTTTTCATTGCCGAAGGGTACAAAATTTGCTATGAATTGTACCAGTCTGAATACCCGGCTGAGTTTGTGGTGTTGGATTCAGCAGCGAAGGAAACAACATTAGAACTTGCGAAAAAGTTTTACAATCGAGGTATCGAGGTTTACATAGCTCGGCATTCGCAGTATGTACAAATGTGCGAGACAGAGTCTCCACAAGATATCCTTGTAATTGCACGCCTTGAAAAAGAGTCTCGTAAACTTGCTTTTCCAATAATTGTTTTAGATGGAATAAGCGACCCTGGAAATTTTGGAACAATTCTAAGAACTGCCGATTGGTTTGGCATTAAGAATGTTGTGACATCCCACGATTCTGTGGAAAAATTCAATCCTAAAGTTATCCGAGGTTCAATGGGTTCTTTCTTTCGCGTAAATGTATTACAAAAAGAGAATCTTGTTGATTTTCTATTAAAGCTTAAAGATAATTGTAAAATTTTTGCAGCTGTACCAAATGCTACTCGAAACCTTGAGGATATCGTTTTCCCGTATAAATCTATTCTAATTTTTGGCAACGAAGCAAAAGGTATCTCACCAATAGTTTTGGAACTTGCCGACGAGCACTTTAAAATCGAAGGTGCTGGTAGAACTGATTCCCTGAACCTTGCCATCTCTGTTGGCATTGTTTTGTATAAGTTTTTCCTTCAGAATAAATGAAAATTAAGTTTTTATTTTTGATTTTGCCTTTGGTTATCGGTTGCCGTGAATACAGTTCCTTCAAATTGTCTGAGAGAGAAGTTAAAAGATTGGAAATTGCGAAGCCCAGGAGTATTTTCTACTCAATTGATGATACAGCTTTTTATATTTGTACCAACGATGGGATGATTGCTAAATGCAATACAAACTTCTCAGTCCTCACCAAAAGAAAATTGAACCAAGCAAATACTTCTCATATCTTTGTAGATGAGCTTTTTGTTTATGTGATTACTTCAAAAGATTTGCTGAAATTAGATAAAAGTCATTTCGAGCTCAAATTCCAAATCCCTCTTTCGAAACTGAATTTATTGGGATTTAAATTATTGGGTTTTTATTTAAATCCGGTGATGAAAACTTTTGATTTTGTTCTAGATAGAAAAGGACTTAGAATTCTTCAATTTGACCCAATAAATTTTAAAAGAACTAAGATAGTGACAATGAAAAAATCCTACAAGGCTTCGGTTTGTTTCCTTTATAGAAAATACTTATACTTTATAGATAATAAAACCTCTTCGGTGGATATTCTCGATATTTCAAAAAGCTTCAAGTTTGTTAGAAGTTATAAATTCTCTGCACCAGAAATTTCTTCAGGTTCTTTCCTACCACCCAACATAATTGTCTTATTGAGTATGCAGACACGAAGAGTTTTCTATTTTTCGTTAGAATAGATCAATATTTTCTACCTGAACTCGATTTTGCAACTTTAAGGTGTAATTGAAACTAGGTATAATGTTTTGTTTATTGGTTTTTAATTTTAAAATTTATTGTTACAGAAGAGAAAACTTCAAATCGTAAAATTTTACTGATAATTTAAATTTTAGGAGAATTTAATAATTTTGTCATTTTGTTAAAAATACTTTAATAAATCGGAGAGTGTTGTGAGAAAATCACAAATTGATTATCTACTAAAGATTAGGCTTCCGGTTACGGTTTTTGTTGTCGTAGTTTCGTATGTAATTGCTTTCTTTGTTTCCCGACCCGAGCGCGATGGCGTTGGTTATGCCCCAGACCAACCGGTGGCTTTCTCCCACAAACTCCACGCTGGCAATATGCAAATTGATTGCAAATACTGTCATATCGGAGTGGACAAGGGGGCATTCGCTTCTGTGCCCTCAACCGATGTTTGTATGAACTGCCACACTATTGCGAGGAAGGATAAACCAGAGATTATCAAATTAACTCAATTTTACTTTGATAACAAACCGATTCAATGGAAGCGTGTGCACAGGCTTGGAGACTTTGCCTACTTTAATCACGCTGTTCATATAAACAAAGGTATTGATTGCAAATATTGCCACGGTGAGGTTGAGAAAATGGAAAAAATTCAACAAGTACAGAGGTTTACTATGGGTGCCTGTTTAGATTGCCATCGTAAGCCTCACGAAAAAATGCCCGAACTTGCTGGTGTTGTAAACAAAGGTCCAGAATTCTGCGGGGCTTGTCATAGATGAAAGATATTGACTCTTTAAAGTTCTCGAAAAAACAACTACTCAAATCAAGACTACATAGTCTTGAGTATCTAAAATTTATTTCTATATTCAAATTGCTACTTTCGGCTTCTGTTTCTTTCCTTCACCAAGTTTTTTGAAAATAATCAGGTTGGTTTATGAATAAAAAGTATTGGAAGTTTTTCGATGAACTAAAAAATCCCGAGAAGACAAAACAATTAAAACAAACTGAATTTTCAAAAGAAATTACTTCTGAATTTAATGTGGAAAACTTATCTGGGCTTTCACGCAGAAAATTTATGGCACTTACCGCTGCCTCTTTGGCTTTTGCTACAACTGCTTGCAAGGATTACCGTGATAAAGGTACGATTGTGCCTTACAATCAAAAGCCCGAGAATATTTTACCTGGCAAAGCAAATTACTATGCTTCAACTTGCACTGGATGCTCCAATCATTGCGGTTTGTTGATTAAAACTCGTGAAGGTAGGCCTATCAAAGTAGATGGCAATCCTGAACATCCCTCTAACAAAGGAAAAATATGCCCCATTGGACAAGCCAGAATATTGAATTTATATCATCCCGAACGATACAAAAATTATTTTGCAAAAAGAAACAACACTTGGCAAGAAATTGATTCTGCCACCTTTTTTTCAGAATTTGCTCTTGCGCTTGATTCAGCTCAACAGCAGGGCAAAGAAATTGCAATTATTTCTAAACCAGTTTATTCTCCTTCCTTCGCCAGGATTTTAGATGATTTTAAAAGGAAATATCCTACTACGAAAATTTACACCTACGAATTTCTTCAACCATACCCAAAGGATTTGGCTTGGGGAGATTTCTATCCTAATTCAGAAAAATACGATTATGATTTGTCTCGAGCAAATCTAATTGTATCATTTGATAGCAATTTTCTTGCAACCGAAGGCAACTTCGTCCAAAATATTCGCTCTTTCGTGAGTAATAGGAATGTCAATAAGCTCGAGAACTTCAACAAGTTTTACGCATTTGAATCCGATTTAACTCTCACTGGTGCAAATGCTGATTATCGCATACCAATTCATCCAAATTTGCACATTCCTTTACTTTCGTCAATCATAAATGAAATTCTGGTAATGCACGAGAACACGCTTCTTAATAAAGATTTACCCATAGCTGTGCTAAAGGAGAAATTTTCTAAATTTAATCTCGAAGCTCTTGCGAAAGAAAACAATCTAAATTACGATCTACTGCAAAGTCTTGTTTCTGACTTGGTACAAAACCAAGGAAAGTCCGCAATTATTACAGGTGAGATTTTACCCTACGAAGCTCATATCCTTGGATTTCTTTTGAATGAAATTTTGAATAATTCATCAAACTTCAAAATCAAATCAAAGGCAATCGTAGCTCAATCTAAATTGGAGGACTTCGTTTCGCTTAGCAATTCTATAAAGAGTGGAAATGTTGGTGCTGTTATTATCCTTTCTTGCAATCCAGTTTTTCATCTTCCATCGGATATTGGGTTTAAAGAAGCGTTGTCGAAGGTTCCTTTCGTTGTAAGCTTGCTCGAAAGTGAGAATGAAACAGCAAAATACTCTACGCACATCGCTCCCATTAGTCATAATTTCGAAAGTTGGGGAGATTTTTTCGATGGTTATTCAATATATTCGCTTGCACAGCCAGTCGTAGAGCCAATATTTAACACTTATCAAGTGGAAAGCATAATTTTGTATGCCATAGAAGGCAAGATAAACAACGATAATTATCACAAGTATATAATGAGATTTTGGGAAAGTGAAATCTTTCCCAAAGCAAACTCTGCTGTTGCTTTCGACCAATTTTGGTACTCTGTGTTGCACGATGGTGTCTTATTATTGGGTGAAAGTCAATTAACAAAATCAAAGCCCGATTTTTCGGTCGTTAATAAAATTAACATCGAGGGTTTTGAAAAGACATGGACACTATCTGTTCGAAAACCATATTTTATTTACGACGGTGAATATCTTAACAATGGATGGCTTCTCGAGATACCTCATCCCATTTCTAAGGTTACGTGGGATAATTACTTAGCAATTTCGGAAAAGGATGCAAATTCATTGAATCTCAAAACTGGTGATATTGTAAGAATAGATCACGAGAATAAAT
>JBKBVP010000320.1:0-2271 GCA_046289495.1 Candidatus Kapaibacteriota bacterium
ACAAATTCCAACTACGACACAGACTTGTTCCTACCCTTAATATCCAAGCTCGAAGAATTATCTGGTAAAAAATACCCGAGTGAAGTTAGCCACCCCGATGGTATTGCTATGCGCGTCGTTTCGGACCATATTCGCACGCTCTCGTTTGCAATTGCCGATGGGGCTATCCCGAGCAACGAGGGTCGCGGTTACGTACTCCGTCGAATTCTCCGCCGTGCCTCTCGCTTTGCTCGACGACTTGGCTTCGACGAACCTATCATCTACAAACTCGTCCCTACTTTAATCGAGATCATGGGCGATTTCTTTACCGAATTGAAACTGCATCAAAATGTTATCGAGCGAATTATTCGTGCAGAAGAGGAAAACTTTATACAAACCCTCGATCGTGGCATCGAAAAATTCGACGACATTGTCCAAAAGCAAAAATCTATCGGCTCTAATGTAATCCCGGGTGAAGTTGCTTTTCTACTTTACGATTCCTTTGGCTTTCCTTTGGATTTGACTCAACTTATGGCTCGCGAAATCGGTTTTACAATAGATATTGATGGATTTAATAAAAAAATGGAAGAGCAACGGTCCCGTAGCAGGCAGAGTTCTAAGTTCCAAAATATTGAAATAATTACAGCTGAGAAAGATTTAAAAACTACCTTTACTGGCTACAATGAATTCGAAACTTTTTCCAAAGTCATCCATTTCGAAGATAATAAATTAATCACCTCTCATACTCCTTTTTATGTAGAAAGCGGGGGACAGGTTTCAGACATTGGAACTATCACTGCAAAAGAAATCGTCTACAACGTTGTCGATATGTCCAAAGTTGGGGATATAATTTTACATCACCTGGATAAGCCATATCTTGGGAAAGATGGCGATGAAGTTTTTCTACGAGTAGACATTAAGCGCCGCCGTAATATAATGAGAAACCATTCAGCAACACATTTGCTACACGAATCACTCGTTCGTGTACTCGGCGGTCACGTCCGTCAGGCAGGGTCTTTGGTTGCTCCCGATTATCTTCGCTTCGATTTTAATCATTTTGAAAGACTTACCGACAAACAAGTCTCCGAAATTGAAAATCTCGTGAACGAGAAAATTTTCGAAGCCTTGGAGGTTCGTACTGACATTATGTCTTTAGACGAGGCAAGAACAAAGACCAAAGCAAAGATGTTTTTTGGCGAAAAATACGGCGAAATTGTCCGTGTAGTTTCTATGGGGGATTTCTCTTCGGAGCTCTGTGGAGGTACCCACGTACGCAATACAAACGAAATAGGTGCTTTCAAAATCATTTCAGAGCAATCAATTGCAGCTGGTATACGCCGTATCGAGGCTGTCTCTGGTATTGGTGTCCTACATTATCTTTACTTATTGAAGGACGAATTAAACAAACTGCGTTCAATTAATGCCTCGCTTGAGGAAAATTTTAAGAACTTACGAAAGGAATTGCAAACATACGAAAAAACTAAGCTTCGCAACCTAGCAAATGAATGGGTGGCTTCGGCTCGTATCTTCAACAATGTAAGAGTTCTGGTTAAAGAAATTGAATTCGAGACAATGGACTCTCTGCGGGACACTGCGGAAACGATTCGAAATGCGTTTGGCAATAGAGGTATTGCCTTTATTTTTGCGCCTTCAGAAGACAAACTTTACATTGCCTGCTCCGTCACCGATGACCTTGTGGTAGACTACCCCGCTGGTAGTTTAGTCAATATCGTTGCCCAGAAGTTTGGTGGTCGTGGAGGCGGGAAACCACATCTTGCCACTGCTGGTGCAAAAATTAATTCAGATTACAGGAAACTCCTAAGTAATTTTAATGATATAATTAATTTAATTCTTACATAATATAATAATCATAATCTTTGTTGAAATGTGGATAACTTTAATTCTGTAATAAATATGTAATTGATTTTATTGAATTTATTTAAAAGTATCGGAGAGTAATAGTATGTTGAAAAATTATTAATAAATTCTGGAAAACAGATTTTCTTCACTAAATTTAAACAAAATATCAACAAAAATCCACAAAATATTAACAACCAAAATCCATCATATCCACAAATTATCAACCATTATGAACAGCAAAAAAGCAAACAGGTAACACAAACAACCCGAAAAAAATTTAAGGTAGCACAATCATCCTGATTGTGAATTAAAATGAAGGTAGGGGATTTCGCAAGCAGGGATGCTTGCGCTACCGTTCTGCAAACCAATAAGGTAGCACAATCTTCTAGATTGTGGAAACAAGAGAATTTAAAACAATCACGTTGATTTAGG
>JBKBVP010000321.1:0-2268 GCA_046289495.1 Candidatus Kapaibacteriota bacterium
GCAAGAGAAGTTTGCTCGAGACTATGCCACCCTACCAGGGCGGTGGCGACATGATTTTATCTGTTAGCTTCGAAAAAACTATATACAACGAATTGCCACATAAATTCGAAGCAGGCACTCAAAACATAGAAGGTGCAATTGGCTTGGGCTCTGCAATAAGATATGTTCAAAATATTGGTTTAGATGTCATCTACAAATATGAAAAGCAATTACTTGATTATGCAACTGAACAAATATCACCAATACCGGAGGTGGAGATTATTGGAAAGGCACGAAACAAAGCGAGTCTGATCTCATTTGTTGTCGATAACGTCCATCCCCACGATATCGGTACATTGTTGGATAGAGATGGCATTGCAATAAGAACTGGTCATCATTGTACCGAACCTGTAATGAGAAGATATGGTGTGCCAGCAACCTCGAGGGCTTCTTTCGCATTCTATAATACATTCGACGAGATTGATGTATTTGTAAGCTCACTCAAAAAGATTATTAAGAAGTTTTAATAAAAATAAGGTTTGTCGTGGACGAAATTGATGCTTTATACGAGGAAGTTATACTTGATCATAATAAGAACCCAAGAAATTTCGGAGTTCTTGAAGAGGCAACACACAAAGCAGTGGGACATAATCCATTGTGTGGAGACCACGTAGAGATTTATCTAAATGTTCAAAATGGTGTTGTCCAGGATATTAAATTCAAAGGAATAGGTTGTGCAATTTCCAAGGCATCTGCATCTATTATGACGACCGTATTAAAGGGCAAAACTTTGGATGAAATTCAAAGTCTTTTTGATGAATTTCACCATACATTGACATCCAAGCCAGATGAACCAGTAAACACGGAAAAATTGGGTAAGCTTGCGGTATTTGCAGGGGTTCGCAATTTTCCCGTTCGTGTAAAATGTGCTACTCTTGCCTGGCACACTCTCATTGATGCATTAGTAAATAAAAGGTAGTGTTAAATTAGGTGTGCATATGGATAACAACCAATTCAATCCACTTAGCAATCCCATACCCGAGAATAAAAAGGAGTTATATGAAAAAGTAATTAAGGCTATCAAAACTGTGTACGACCCCGAGATACCCGTAGATATTTGGGAGCTTGGTTTGGTCTATGATTTACAAATCACGCAAGAAAATGATGTAGTCGTGCTTATGACATTGACTGCCCCAAATTGTCCAGCTGCGGGAAATCTACCCGAAGAGGTAGAAAATGCAATTAAAAGCATTCCCGATATCAAGGATGCAAAGGTATTTATAACCTTTGACCCACCTTGGGATAAATCCCGTATGAGTGATTTAGCTCGTTTCGAGCTTGGCTTGCTGTAGTTTGTTTCCAAACGACAATCTTAGGTGAGTATGGAAAATAATGTTCACGTGGTGAAAATAAAATTATATAACGAAATTAAAACGATTGATGTAGAACCAGATGAAAGTATCCTTCAAGCAGCGTTCCGTGCTGGCTTAGATCCACCTTTTAGTTGTCAAGTTGGTGTCTGTGGCAGCTGTATGGCAAAATTGGAGAGCGGAAAAGTTCTTATGGACGAAAGGGATGCTTTGACTGATGAAGAAATTGAAAAAGGGTTTATTTTAACTTGTCAATCCCATCCACAGGATGATGATTGTTATGTCAACTATGATTATTAATTTTGTTTTTTGAAGGAGGAAATATGGAAAATTTAAATCAGGAAACTGAAGTTACATTGGAAAGAATTCCGACAGGAATTGTAGGTGCCACAGAAGCAGACGACATCTTTATCTCTACACGAGCTTTAGAGAAGATAATCGAAATTCGAAATCAAAATAATGTACCAGAAAATTATTTCTTGCGTATGGCTGTACAGGGAGGCGGTTGTTCGGGCTTCAACTATGCTTTGGGTTTCGACTCTGAGTATGACCCACTTAACGATATGGAAACGAATATCCACGGCTTGCGAATTGTTATAGATAGAAGGAGTCTGTTCTACTTGATGGGCGTAACTCTGGACTTTATTGATAACTCTCAAGGGAGAGGATTTGTCTTTTCAAATCCTAATAATTTACCAACCTGTGGTTGCCAAGGGTAGGTTAGACATAGAATAGGAGTTAGCGATGCCTTTTGAACTTCCACCTTTGCCATTTCCAAAAAATGGATTAATTCCCTTTATGTCGGAAGAAACCATTGAATATCACTATGGTAAACACCATCAAGCGTATGTCAACAACTTAAATAATCTAATCGTTGGGACAGAATTAGAAAATTTATCTCTCGAAGATATTATTTCAA
>JBKBVP010000322.1:0-2255 GCA_046289495.1 Candidatus Kapaibacteriota bacterium
ATTTTTGTTTCTGCTTCGACTTTTTGGGCGGAGAAGATAAACAATTATGGTGGATTTTGCCGACCCGCTTGAACTTTTGCAAACAGCTCTCCAAGAATTTGAGTCTGAAAATTTTAACAAGGTAATTCTTATCTTGGAAAATGGAGTTGGGTTTGCCGACGAAACTCCTCTATATTATATTCTTTTGTCGAAAGCATATTTGAAGGTTGGTGATTTTTTTAAATCCGCTAATGTCATTCAGTCGGGCTTAGATAAATTTCCATTTAACAAAAGTTTATTGCTTTTAGAGAAAGACTTAAAGTCAATTACACCTCGTTCAAGTGTTGCAGGTCGGAGTTCTCAGCCTGAGGATTTGAATAATCAGAACGATATTTTTTCCCGTCTTGATTTCGATATATTAAAAGTTCTTAAATTCCGCAAGATACTTTGGTGATCGGTTTGGACTTAATTTATGTACTTCATATAAGTACAGAGACATAACTATGGTGATTGTAGTTTGTTGTTTAAAATATGAGTATGGATATCCAGAGCGTGGATTCAGCTTTGAGTATTATAATTTTCTCGACACTTTACGTAAAATGGACGAGGGAAAGAACAAGATCATTCATTTTGCGTTTGATGAAATCTACCAGAAATACGGAAGAACACGGATGAATACCCAGCTGGTCGAGGTGGTACGCCAGCACTCACCAGATTTAGTATTCTTTTTCTTATACAATGATGAGTTCAGTAAGGATGTTTTGTTGTATTTAAAAAATGAGTTGAGAGTTACAACATTTAATTGGTTTGCAGATGATCACTGGCGGTTTTATAATTTCAGTAGGCATTGGGCTCCATATTTCACTTTTGTTTCTACGACAGATTCCGAAGCAATCAGTAAATATCACAAATTTGGAATAAATAATGTGATTAAAACACAATGGGGGTTTAATCATTATTTGTATAAGAAGCCAGAGGATTTTGATTTATCTGGCGAGATAAAATACAAATTCGATGTAACTTTTGTGGGCCAAAAGCATAGTAATCGTGCAAGTTTAATTAAGTATTTGACCAACAGAAATGTTCCAGTGGACTGCTGGGGGAAGGGATGGGCAAATGGTCGTTTACCATTTGAACGAATGTTGGAGGTGTTTCGCTTGTCGAAGATTAATTTAAATTTTAGCAACGCCTCTGGCGGTTTAAGTTTAAGAAGTTTAGCTTCTGTGTTCATAACAAGGAGAATAGACCACAGATTACGACTTCAGCCCATTCGAATGTTCCCAGATAACATTCTTTCGACATTTCACAGAATTTTTGGCAAGCAAATCAAAGGAAGAGTTTTTGAAATTGTTGGATCGGGTGGTTTCTTGCTCACGCAAAATGCAGACAATTTAGGCGAATATTTTGTCGATGGGAAAGAAATTGCAGTTTTCAACAACAAGCAAGAACTGCTGAAAAAAATAAATTTTTTTTTGAAAAACGAAGAGTTAAGAAAAGAAATTACTTTAAATGGTTATTTAAGAGCCTTAAAAGAGCATACTTACGAGGCAAGATTCAAAGAACTTTTCAAGAAAATGAATTTAATAAAGGTGTAATTTTATGAAGATACATCTTGGCTGTGGAAACAAATACCTCGAAGGCTATGTGAATATCGACCTTCCGCCGAACGAACAAACCGTTATGCAAGCAAAGGCGGATATGTATGCAGATATTCGGACTTTGCAATTTCCTGATAATTCCTTAGAAGAAGTAAGATCTCATCATCTTTTCGAGCATTTTAATCGAGCCGAGGCATTAAAACTTTTAGTAAGATGGAGAAAGTGGCTAAAAGTTGGGGGTATTTTATACATTCAGACACCGGACTTCGCTGGTTGCATATTTAAGTATTTGTTTGTACCTTTGAAATTTCGGATGCAACTTGGACGGCACATTTTTGGATCGCAAGAAGCGCAGTGGGCGTATCATTTGGATTTCTGGGACAAAAAGAAGTTCAAATTTATTCTGAAAAGTTTGGGTTTCGATGTAGTTAGAATAAAAAGATACTTAAATTCTTTTCACAAACACTATTCCCACATTCCATTTTCAAGTTTGATTGGCGAGTTGATACCAGAGAGAATTTATCAGAAGTATGGTGGATTCAAATTACCAGACATAACTGTCATTGCTAAAAAAAATGAAAAGGAGATTGATTACGACACTGTTGTGGAGAGCATTCTTCGAATGTATCTCATTGGCAAAGAGGATGAAGAAATGCTTAAAGTTTGGATGGATGAGTT
>JBKBVP010000323.1:0-2228 GCA_046289495.1 Candidatus Kapaibacteriota bacterium
TATTGGGTCCTAGCTGCCCAAAATGCCGAGCATTGGAGGAGAGGGTTCGCGAAGTTGTACAGCGACACAAAATCAACGCTGAAATTGAAAAAGTAGAAAATTTAATGGAAATTACGAAATATGGCATAATGCTTACTCCCGGTTTAATCATCAACGACAAGTTAGTTGCAAGTGGTACTCCATTGCCAAGCTCAGACAAAATATTGGAGTGGTTGAAGACTTTAAGTAAATCTTAAATTGATTTTAATATGCATTTCCCAAAAAGAACTGTCACTTGCGGGGAATTAAGAATTCCCGACGAAGGCAAAAATGTTGTTTTAAATGGATGGGTACACTCCATCCGCGACATGGGTGGGTTAATATTTATCGATTTACGCGATAGATACGGAATTACACAATTAGTTATCTCCCCCGAGACACAGCCCGAACTTGCAGTTAGAGTAAAAAAATTAAAATCTGAATTTGTGATTTGGGCTAAAGGAACTGTCCGAAGAAGAGAAAATCCAAACCTTAAAATTCCTACTGGCTTAGTCGAGGTGTTGCTCGAAGATTTTGGAATACTAAATTCATCGGAACTTCCGCCCTTTGAAATCTCCGATAAAGTTGACATAAACGAAGATAATCGACTTCGTTATCGATATTTGGACCTGCGAAGACCCACAGTACAAAAGAATTTTATTATCCGTAATGAAATTTATCAAATCATTCACAAATATTTCCACGAGCACAAATTCATTGAAATTGAGACTCCATTTCTTACAAAATCCACACCCGAAGGGGCTAGGGATTTCCTTGTCCCCTCACGCCTGCACAAGGGAAAATTCTATGCTCTCCCGCAGTCCCCTCAACTTTATAAACAGATTTTAATGATTGCTGGCTTCGATAGATACGTACAAATCGTTAAATGCTTTCGCGACGAAGATTTGCGTAGCGACAGGCAACCAGAATTTACTCAAATTGACGTGGAAATGTCTTTTATCGACCGCGAGGACATAATATCGATTACAGAAGGACTTATTGTGCGTCTATGGCAAGAAATTTTAAACATTTCTATTGAACATCCGTTTCCCCGACTTTCTTACCACGATGCTATGGTCAAATATGGTAGCGACAAGCCAGACCTTCGGTACGAATTAGAGATTTTCACACTTACTGAACATTTGCAAGGCACAAATTTTCGTGTTTTCGAGGATGCAATTAACACAGGGAAAGTGATTGCTGGTGTGAATGCAAAAGGTTGTGCAAATTTTTCGAGAAAACAAATAGACGAACTCGTAGAAATTGCTCAAAAATACGGAGGAAAGGGATTAATCTGGATTAAGAGCACCGACGGTACTCTTAATTCGCCAATTGCTAAATTCCTCTCCGAAACTGAACTTGAAACCATTAAAACGCATTCAAAGTTAGAAAATGGCGATTTACTATTGATTGTTGTTGATGAATGGGAGAAATGTTACTCCATTCTCGGAGTTCTTCGTAGAGAAATTGCAAAAAGAAATGGAACATTAGAAAGAGTAAGAGACAAATTTTCTTTCCTTTGGGTAGTTGATTTTCCCATGTTTGAATACGACAGCGAGGAAAGTCGATTGGTCGCAAAGCACCATCCTTTTACCTCCCCCATTGATGAAGATTTATCGATCTTGGAGACGGAACCACTAAAAGTTCGAGCAAAAGCCTACGATATCGTTGTCAATGGAGAAGAAATCGGTGGTGGTAGTTTGAGAAACTATAAGTATGAAATCCAAGAGAGAATATTTCGGCTTTTAAAACTTAGCGCGGATGATATCAATCATAAATTTGGCTTTCTTTTGGAAGCCTTGAAATATGGCGCTCCACCTCACGGTGGTATCGCAATTGGACTTGATAGATTGGTTATGACATTGACAGGGACAGACAATATACGCGATGTCATAGCCTTTCCTAAAACCACAAGTGGTCTTGCACTGATGGAAAATTGCCCGTCAACAGTGGATGATAAACAACTCAGTGAATTAGGTATATCAATCAACACATAAATTCACACCTTGAAAATTTAAGAAATTTTTCTACCCTACTCTAATTGAGTTTTTTTAATTTTGATTTTTTATTTTTTGAAAATAATTATGGATATTTCGAAAGTCATACCTGCAAAGAGAACGGAGGGTATTGCATACGCAATTCGAGACATTATTGTTTTGGCTGAGCAAGTGGCTAAAACAGGGAAAAGAATGCTCTACCTCAATATCGGA
>JBKBVP010000324.1:0-2220 GCA_046289495.1 Candidatus Kapaibacteriota bacterium
AGAAACATTTTTAAAATTTAAAGACCCTAAGTTCAACTCTGCCTTTTGGGAACGTGTATTTTGAAAAATTACGCATCTTTGTTAATTTGCATTTAATCAATTTATTGGCTAATTATGAAACCGAGCATATTATTCGCTGTTGACAACAATCAATTACTTAAGGAATTAATTTCAATCACTATACCATTGCGAGATGAGTTTGATTGTTTTTTCGCAGAAAACGGAGAAAAGGCAATACAACTTTTGGCAAACAATAAAGTGGATATAGTATTTTCCAGCTCAGAAATTGTTTTGTCCTCTGGAGCAAATCTGTTGCAGGAAATAAAAAGGCTTTTTCCAGAAACTATACGCTTTGCATTGGTTAAGAATTTAGAAACTTCAGCTGTTGGTCGAACAAGCCAATATGTACATCAATTTGTTACCCTTCCGTTAACAAAAGAAAACTTAAAAGAAAGAATCAATAATATTTTGCACATCCAGAGTTTTCTTAGAAATGAAAAAGTAGAAGAATTGATTAAAAATACCACAACCTTACCCTCTTTGCCAGAAATCTATATTCAAATCGAGGAAGAGGTAGCAAAAAAAGATTTTTCCCTGAATAAGATTGCAAATTTGATTTCAAAAGACCCCAATTTAACTGCAAAAATTCTACAAATTGTTAATTCTGCCTACTTTGGTTTGAGAAGCGAAATCACCAATATCAATTACGCATTGACTTACTTGGGAGTTAATGTAATTAAATCTCTGGTTTTTTACATCCATCTTTTTTCGAATTTTAAAATCACACCCGAAAATAAAAAGCACTTAGAACGATTTTGGCAACATAGCCTCTTCGTTGCCTCGAACTCCTACCACCTTTCCGAATTGTTTTTCAAAGAAAAAAGTGCCTTGGATATTTCGTACACTGCTGGTATCTTGCACGATGTTGGGAAATTTGTCCTTTTAAATACTTTAACCTATCCCGAAAATTTAATCGTGTTATCCGAACAAAAGGGATATACCTACCTCGAGGCAGAGGAGGAAATTTATCACTGCACCCATGCAGAAATTGGGGCTTATCTTCTCGGTCTCTGGGGATTTCCCAGTGAAATTGTAGAAACTGTAGCGTACCACCACAAGCCCTCGCATTTGCAGAAAAATAAACTAAATTTTGCAACTGTAGTTCATATTGCCGATTTCATATATCATGCTCCACCTTTGGACGTTACGCATATCTTTGAAATTGGTTTCGAAAAGAATTTACTAAATTCCATATTACACATAAGAAAAAAAAGAGAAGTAAAAAGAAGATAAATTTAGGTAACTTATGGAAAGAGTCCTTTCAATGTATTTCTCACCAACAAGGACGTACACTTCTTTATTAGAAAAATCAAATAAGGGGCTGAAACTTTTAGATTTCTCCACTTCTTCTAAACCTATTGATTTAGAAAATCTGGAAAATCCAACAAATGAAGAGGCATTAGAAGAACTTTATACAACAATTAAGGAAATCTCTTATGAAGCACAAATTAGCTCGATTTCAATTCCTATGGAATATTTAATTATCACACAATTTCCCGGTAGACCTGAACTTTCTAGAGATGAAATAATGACAGTATTGGATTTCGAGATTAAACATAATTATCCACAATTCAATCCTGAAGATTTTCCCACTTATTTGTTTGAACTACAACCACGAAAAGAACGAATACACTTCCTTGCTGCAATAATCCCAAAGAAAATTTTTCAAACAATCAAATCCATAGCTAAACAATTCAGTAAAAATGTCCAACGAATTGAAATAAGCCAAATTTCTGCTCAGAATTGCTTTTTATATAATTATCCAGAGGAGAGGAACAACTACGTTGCATTGTTCAATTTATCGGAGAATTTTATTGATTATAGCGTTATTAAAGGTAAAGAGTTTTACTCTTATAACTTAATAAAATATAATAGTGAAGAGGATATTCCAAAGTTAATAGAGCAAAATGTAAATAAAATAAATAATGAGTTCTCAATTGAAATAAATTCTCTATATCTTTTCGGAACAAATTTGAATAAAATTATTATCAACAATTTGACGCAACAATTTGCAAATAAATCAACTAAAATCAAAAGACTTAACGCCTTTCGTCTGGTCGCCAATGGAATGGATGAAAGCTCGAAACAAATTTGTGCACGTTTAGCCCATCATTATCCAGCTTGTGTAGGCTGTGTATTGCCAGTATTCCATAGAAAAGT
>JBKBVP010000325.1:0-2218 GCA_046289495.1 Candidatus Kapaibacteriota bacterium
GGCGTTTACAATTGTGGAAAGACGGTGTGCAACAATTATGGCAGTTTTGTTCTTTAAGATGGAGTCTATGGCTTCTTGTACGACCTTTTCGGACTCTGAATCGAGCGAAGAGGTTGCCTCATCAAAAATGAGAATTTCTGGTTTCCTTATTATCGCTCTGGCAATTGCGAGTCTTTGCCTTTCTCCTCCAGAGAGCATTACTCCTCTTTCGCCAATTACAGTGTCTAAGCCGTCTGGTAATTTCATAATAAAATTGTATGAATTAGAAACCTTGCATGCTTCGAGAATCTCATCTTCTGTTGCCTCGGGATTGCCTATTAGAATATTGTTTCTAATTGTGTCGTTAAATAAAATTATCTCCTGCGAAACGAATCCAAATAGCTTTCTGTACGATTTCGTGTCGCATTCTTTTATATCAACCCCATCCAAAAGTATTACCCCACTTGTTGGGTCGTAAAATCTAATGAGCAAATCAACCACCGTAGATTTACCACTTCCACTTGCGCCAACAAGAGCAATTTTTTTCCCTTTTTTTATGTGTATGCTTATATCTTTTAAAACTAACTCAGTATGGTATGAGAAGGAGACATGGTCGAAGACCAGTTCCTCATCAAATTTTGCAGGCTTCTCATTCGTCGAAATGACTTTCCTTTCCTGCTCCAGTATGTTGAAAACTCTTTTTATGCTGATTAAACCTCTTTGGAATTGTGAAATGTTGTGTACAATTGTTGCAATTGGGCTCATAATTGAAAACAGAGCAAACAAAAAAAGCATTAGGTCTTCGCCACGCATTTTACTATTTAGGACAGAGTTGCCACCAACTAAAAAAACAACAACTAAAGCAATAATTGCAAATATTTCGTTTATCGAGGGAACAAGAGAGATTACAGATTGATATTTTATCGACGAGCGATAATATTTATTCGTTTTATCAAAAAATTTATGCTTAATACTCTCTTCGTAATTGTACCCCTTGATAATTCTTATACCTGATAGAGTCTCTTGTAGTACCGTTGTAAAGTCCGCCATAGCCACTTGCATTCTGTTTGCATATTTTCGGAGATAATATGTAGATATTCGAAGTATTCCTATCGTGGCTATGCTTGAGCTAAAAGCAATTAACGACAAAAAGGGAGATATAGATAAAAGTAGTAATAGGAAGAGCACCACTTGGATGAATTCTCGCAAAAGCCCAGTGAATGCTGATATTGTCGTTGAGTTGACAATATTCACATCATTAGTTAAAGTCGAAATTATTGTCCCAGCGTGAGTTTGATTGAAATAATCTAAATCCAACGTTGTTAGTTTGGTGAACAATTTGTTTCTAATGAAACGAATAATGCCTTCTTCCAATCGAGCATTAGTGATTGAGGCTAAATATTTGAATGAATTTTTTAAAACAAATAATACAATTATAAAAATACTAAGTTTTATTAACGTTAAACTTGTATCGTTTGGTACAACGAAGAAATTTTTGAGATAATTAAAAAAAGTTGCTTTGATGTTGGAAAGAATTGGGGCAGTGTCGTGTAGAACCTCTTCGTTCGATATTTTTGAAGTAAAAATTAGCTCGAAAATAGGTTTTATTGTAGCAACTGTGATTGCTGTTATAGTTGAAAATATGGTGTTTAAAAGAATTGTAGCTAATAAAATAGGGACAAAAGGTTTTACGAAAATAAAAGCTTTAAAAAAGTATGAACCAGTGGTGTTACTATTCATTTCGATTGTGCTTGTCTTGCTCTAAATTTTGCTTCTTTTCGTCATCTAAAAGCTCGATTATTTTTTTATATAAGTACTCCTCGTCGCCAGGGGCGTAACCATTGTGTTCCCAGACGATTTCTCCTTTGGCATTGAATAAAAAACTATGAGGTGGATTGTTGACATTCATTGCTCTTCGAAAGTCCCCGTTCTCATCCAAATAAACCTCGAAATTCCATTTGCGACCCATAACAAATGGTGCTACCTTTTTGGAATTCCTTACATCGTCTATGGAAATTGCAATAATTTTGACCCCAGTTTCCTTTTGCCACTTATCATATACTTCGTGCAAGTTGTTAAGTTCAAGGATACAAGGTTTGCACCATGTTGCCCAAAAATTGATTACAAAAGGTTTACCATCATTACCGAGCGATTTTGTTTCAACCAATTCTCCTTTTAGGTTCTTAACTTTTACGTTTGGAAGTGTTTTGAACTCTTTGGAAAAGGCAGTATTTCCACT
>JBKBVP010000326.1:0-2215 GCA_046289495.1 Candidatus Kapaibacteriota bacterium
TGGTTCCGGTTCAACTTTTTCTAAAGTTATCGTAAGAACACCGTTTTCGAATTTAGCAGAGATGTTGTCCTTCTTAATGTTGTCTGGCAACATAAACGACCTTTGGAATGAGCCGTAACTTCGCTCGACACGTATAAAATTTCGCTCTTTGTCCTCGGTTTTAATTTCGCGCTTCTTCTCTCCTTTGATAACAAGGATGTTGTCGTTGTTAATTGTTACTTTGACGTCTTCTTTGTCTACGCCTGGAATCTCTACGGTAACGTATAAATTCTTCTCATCTTCGGAAATGTCTACCCGCGGAGAGAAATCGTTTGGAGTAACAGTTATTCCACGCTCGAATTCGTCGAACATTTGAGTCATTCTCTTTGCAAGAGTTTCGAAGCCTTTGAATGGATCGAATCTTACGATTGCCATTTTAACCTCCTTTTTTTGTTTAACATACTCAAAATTCAAATGCAATTTTATAAAATTGAAAAAGTGTGCCAAGTTGCGAAAAAGCGACAAAATTACACATCTTGTGTCGTTTTGGCGCACCGCTTTGCTTGAAAAATCAAAAGATGGAACAAAATGTCGCAAAATATGTAAAATTGGCGTATAATTAGCTGCGGAGTCGTATGTCTATTATCATCTGATTTATGGTGTGCAAAAGAAAAATTGGATTGGAGTAATGTATATTCCTATCGGAGTTCTCTGCGATGAGTAATTTCCCCAGTGGGGCTTGGCTTGCAAGTTCTCTTTGCTCCTCGAGCCAAAATTCCTCAATTCTCTTTGCTTCTGATTGGGGTATCCCTATTTGGATGGAAAGATTTTCCATTACGTTACTATCGTGTGTTACTACGTAGAGCGGAACATCGGGGAAGGAATCTTCAAACTCCAATTCTTTTAGGCTCTTGTGGATTTCGGAAATTTCTTTTACGACAGTTTCGAAAAACTTCTTATCGGATTGATATGAGATAATTGGTATGCGGTATTCATCTGGAAAGTTTGAATAAATTTCTTCCAACATTGGTTTTATGCGCTTTACAAAGTTTTCCTGGTCGAGCTCTAATAGTTTTTCCAAGTTGAATGCCCTTGTTGCATAGGATGCGATTTCCCTGTATGCTGGGAAATCTTCGCTTTCGAGTTTTAGGTAGTTTGGGAACAAAGAATCAACAAGGACTACACCAGCCACATAATGTTTAAACATTCGTGCAAAGTGTTGAATGTATACGCCACCCTCGAGATGACCAACCAAAATGTAGGGGTGTTCCACTTCGGAACTAAACAATAGATTGAATAATTGATTGGCTATGTGGAAGCTGTCTCTTGGAGATTTTGATGATGCGCTTTCGGCATAGCCTGCACGGTCGTATGTTACAACTGTGGTGAGCTTTGAGAGTTCCTTCTGTATGTAGTACCATTCGACCGATAATCCACCGATGGCTGGTTCAATAACTACTGGGGGGTTGCCATTCCCAAGAACTTTGATGTACAAATTTACATCCCCGGCGTTGAGATACACGCCGTCGATTAAATCCATTTGCTCCTCGTTAAAAGAGCAAATTAAGGAAAATTATTTCTCGGTGGAAATTTTTTCTATGGCATTTTTAACTTCTTCCATATACCAGCGTGGTGTGCTCGTCGCCCCCGTGATTCCAACTTTACTAACATTTTCGAACCATTCGGGTTGCAATTCTTCGACCTTTTCAACGAAGTAGGATTTTGGGTTCGTCTCGGTACAAATTTTGAACAAACTCTTCCCATTGGATGAATTTCTGCCAGCAACAAATATCAAGACATCATTTTCGCTTGCAAATTTTCTTAGATGCTCTTCTCTTCCCGTTACAGCTCGACAGAGTGTATCCTTAACAACAAGTTGCTCTTTATGATTATCGTAAGAGTACAATTCGCGGACACGAGTTTGTAGTATCGAGCGAATCTTTTCGAACAAGTGCTTATCCATTGTGGTTTGCGAGATAAACAACGTTTTTCTGGAGAAATCAACTTTTTCCAAAGCTTCCTCGGGGGTTTGAATCACGATACATTCGTCGTTGCACACGCCACGCAATCCGATTACTTCGGGATGTTGTGGTTTGCCGAAGATTACGATTTGATAGCCTTCGTTGAAAAACTTCTTCACTCGATTTTGTAGCGCAGTTACTAATGGACAAGTCGCATCGATTAATTCAACTCCAAGCTCTTTTGCCAAGGAATAAGTAGATGGAGGCTCGCCGTG
>JBKBVP010000327.1:0-2199 GCA_046289495.1 Candidatus Kapaibacteriota bacterium
TATATCCATACATTTGTTACCAAAGCCGGGTTTAAAAGAGAATTTTTGAACTCGTTAAAAATGGGATTATTAGGAATATCATTAAGATTGATTTCCATACTTAATGCTGGTGCTTCTGGAAAACCTAAGGGATATTTATCGTATTTAAAGCTATAAGTTAATGAAGATAAAATTCCATTTGGCAACTCAATTATATCTGGATTATTTAATGGTGTAGGATCGGCAGGAACAAATTCTAACATATATTCCCATTTAGTTTTAATCCCTTTCCATTTGTATTGATATATTATGTTTTTACCTGGCATACTACATTACTGGTTTTTCTTTTCTTGCTTTAAGTTTTACGATTTTTAGTCCGTTTTCATAATCATCCTCAGTCGAAATAACTACAGAGATTCTGATTGCTTTGCCATCTGGATGAATCGACCAGTTAGGAAACGAATATTCGCCTTTAAAAAGATAAATATGTTTTTTTCGCAGCAAAGCACACAGTTCTTCGTATTTGTCCATATCGTCGGGAAAAACAAAGGGGAGGAATTCTATTTCGTAAGTTTGAATTTGTGTAGGATTGTGAAGCTGAATGCCTCCAATTCTATCATCGTTATCACCAAAAGGTTCTTTATGCGGAGATGTTCCTTTGATGTACAATTTTAACCAATTGTTGTCGTTAAGTGGGTCGGTTGTTCCAAGTGTTGACAAATCAATAGTACTATCGTCGTCGATTGGATAATATGTATCGGTACCATATAATGCAATTTTCCAGCCAACCATTGTTTAGAGTCTTTTTAATCTGCTCTCTTTCTCTATTCGAACTTTATCGACAATTTCTTTTGAGTTGAAATCAATGTCTACATTGATTTCGTTTACAGTTTTGCGAACATAACCGGAGTTTTGAATCGTTTGCGCTAGAGTGTGAAACCCTTTGTTGACATTTTCGTTTAGTTCTTGTAACTTTTTTGTATTGTGAATGTTGTCTATAATGATTTTTTCTAGCAGTATTTCTTTTTGTTTTGAAATTGCTTCCCTTTCGGAGCGTAGGTAATTTGAAATCAGTTTCTGTGCTACTTGGGGTTTTTGTGTGATAAAGAATTCAAAAGCCGGGCGTTTGGTTTTGTTTAACCATATGAACAATTCTTTATTCCCTTCTGCGCGAGTAGCGCCTGCGTTTATTACGCTCTCACCTCGGGATAATCGAGCAGGAATGCTATCGGATGTTTCTGTGCCCGGACCTTGAATATCTACCGCGCCTTGATAAGCCGAAAGAGCAGCTTTTGCAAGTTCGAGCGCCGAAGTTACTACAGCAATTGCCGCAAGTGCTGCTGGCATACCCAAAAGTCCTAATTGAGCAAAAAATGTAGAGTAAATTACTGGGATGTTTGCAAAAATTGATTTTTCGGCAATATCTAATATGTTAACAAGCAACCCTTTTTTGAATGCGTCTGCAAAACTTGCACCGCTTGCCAACATCGTCATAAAAGCACTTAACGAAGCAGCAGAAGCACCGACAACAAAGTTTCGAAAATCCTCCGTGATTTTTATTTGTAGTTCGCTTAGTTGTTTTACTTGTTCTTCGGTTGCTTTACCAGTTTTATCGATTTCCTTTTGTAATGTTCTTATTGCTTGTTGTCCTTCGATAAATTTTGCAAGATTTGACTCGGCGAAAGTATTCCACTGTTGGGACATAGATTCCAAACTCTTTACGATTCCAAGCTGAGTTTTTATAAACACTTGCGAAACAAAGGATGCATTTTTGGCTTGAAGTTCTACTCTTTTGTTGTCAAGTTCGTTTATTTTTTTGTAATATTCTTCAACAGAAACCTCACGACGTTGCATCGAAATTATAAGTTCTTTTTCTTCGTTTCGAATGTTGTCGAGCTCTTTCTCGGTTTTGTTGTCGGATAATTCTTGCAATCTATTTTGCAGGGATTTTATTTTTTCCTCAATCGGATTAATTGTATATTGATTGAATGTGGAAGCAAAAGCCTGCAAGGATGCGAACAAAGAGCGTTGAAAAGTTTCGTTTAGTTTTTGGCTTTTTTGCAGGTACTCATCTTCTGCTTTCTGAACAGCTGAGATGTATTTTAGGTAAGCCTGAGTGCGAGATTGAATGCTATCCTTTGCAAGAAGAATTTCGCGTTCGTATATTTCTTTTGCCTTGTTAATAGAAATGATTTTCTCTTTCTCTGCCTCGTCGAAAAT
>JBKBVP010000328.1:0-2160 GCA_046289495.1 Candidatus Kapaibacteriota bacterium
TAGAACAAAGGCGAGAATCTATCCGAATATTTACTACATATCTTTAGCTGAAAATGGAGTTGAAGATGCAGAATATCCACAACTCGAACAGAAGTTCAAAAGTACTAAAGTCGAAATATTTGTCGACACTCTGTATCCTACTCCGTTGATATGGTTTAAGGTTTATTTAGAAAGGAAGAAATTCGAGTATCAAGATAAAGGTTTTCATCGGCTGAAAATTAAAAGTTTAAATTTCAACATTGATTCATTCCCAATCTTGGGTGTCCCTTTGCCCTTGAAGATGACAAATTCATCCAATTCATGGGTGAAAATTAACTTAGCCAGAGGACCGAAAAATACTTTCGATACGATCATAGACCCAACGGTTGAACCAAACTACTTCGAAATTGGTTTTACACACAATAAGTCGTATCGCGAAATCTGGGCTAATGGCTATGGAAAAATCTTTAGCCAGCGTTTTACTTTGGTTCATAGAGATACAACAGTCGTTGATTCTGTCTTAAAAACACGTTACGACACCATTTTAGTAGACAACAAACCCCACATTAGAAAAGTAGAATATTGGGAAGTTAAAGAAATAAAGTTGAAAATTGAGGAAATTACCACATTCCCCGACTCTTTAATGCTGAGCTTTAAATTTAGACTGAAATATTAAAGACTATAAATTTTCAGGAGGCTGTATGAAAAGAGTTATCATTGTTCCAATTTTAGGAATATTAATTTTTTGGTTCTCTTCGTCACTATCTGCTCAAGTTAATGTTCCAAATCCACCGCAAGGCTTGAGTGCAACAACAAATGAAAATTCAGACGGTACTTTCGATGTTAAGCTAACTTGGTTTATCAGTGAACATAACTTAGCACCATTCCCAAAAGGTTTCCATATTTATCAAACGACACTTCAGGACAATTCTAATACGACAAAATTACTGAATGAAATTAGCGCAAATCAAAGAATTAATCAATATTTATACCTGGTTAAGAACCTAAAACCTGGAACCTACGAATTTTATGCAACATCCTTTATTGAAAACTCCGAGAGTAAACCAAGTAACCGTGTGCGAGTTGTCTTAGAAAAGCATGAACCTTTTATAAAGATTGTTTCTCAGCCACCGACTTTGGCTTACGTCGGCAAAAGATACTATTATCAAGTCCAAGTCCATTCGAATATCAACTGCCCAATTGATGATTTTGGGTTCGTTGGAACTCCACCTGCCGGAATGACTATCTCCAAAAATGGTTTCCTCGAGTGGGTTCCACAAGATATTGGAGAATATGTGGTTACTATTCGTGCTGGCACCTCTTGTAAGATTAATGTAGAACCAGCCCAGCAAACATTTAAGGTCGTCGTGAACAATCAAGGACACAATGACCAATCGTATGTTAGAATCATTAGTAAACCACCTACAAAAGGCGTCGTAGGAGAACCGATTAATTATCAAGTAATTGCAGAATCTAATGTACGATGTCCAATAAAATTCAAACTTGCCGATAATAATATGGAAGGTGCTACCATTGATGAAAACACAGGCTCCTTTACTTGGGTTCCTAAAGAGGTCGGTCAATTTGGTTGTGTGGTTGTTGCTTATTTGTCTTGCGATACAAACATTGTTGCCTATCAAAGATTTTGTATCGAGGTACAATATGCTCAAGAGCATCCTAAACACTGCATCCATTTAAATGGAATAGCAAAATTTGTGGATGATTCTCCAGTTCCAAATGGGCTTGTTTATGCTTGGATATTAGACGCAAATGATAACCAAACCAATGTTGTGTTCAAAACTTTTATAAAAAATGGAGTCTTTGAATTTTACTTGCCAGAGGGTACTTACGTTTTTGAATTCTGTGGTGAACTCTTCGAACATGTATTCTATGACCAAGGAAAAAGATTTATTGATGCAGTACGCTTAAAATTTGAATGTATCGACAATGAAACAATCGAAAAGACCCTTGAGGTTTACCTTAAAGCACAACCAAAACCTATTTTCTACACTGTCTCCGGTTATGTCAATTCTATGAAGGATAATTCGCCCGTATCAGCTATTATTGAATTTATTCCCGTAGATTTTCTAAACTATCCCGATAAAAAAGCAAAATTTGGCTCATTTACCAATTATGTTGCTAAAACGGACCAAAATGGTTATTATGAAATTCAGCTTCCAA
>JBKBVP010000030.1:0-9376 GCA_046289495.1 Candidatus Kapaibacteriota bacterium
TTAATGTATGCCTACTTGTATGGGGCTTATCTCAATTTATAATCGTACGACAACGATTTTAAAATTTCGAGCAGAGCCTTTCTTGCACGAAAGAGACGGACTTTTACTGTCCCTAAAGGTAAAGAAAGGTTTTCGGCAATTTCTTGGTAGTCCAGTTCTTCGAAATAGCGCAGTTGAATGATTTTACGGTAATGTTCGGGTAGCAAATTTATTGCCTGGTGCAAAATTTTATCTCGCTCTACGATAGAAATTTTGACATCGATATCTGCATCCCTATCGGGAAAGTCGAAATGCTTTTCATCTTCATTAGAATTTGGAAATGGTTGCTCAATGGATATGGTTTTTATCCTCTGCTTTCTCAGATGGTCTATGCACAAATTCGATGCAATTTTGAAAAGCCAGGAATTAAATGAAAACTCCCTCTTGAAGAAACGAAGATTGTTGTACGCTTTGATGAATGTCTCTTGCACTATATCTTGGACATCCTCGGCATTGCGTATCATTTTGCTAATCAAAAGGGTAAGAGGTTTTTGATATTTTTTTTGAAGTATTTCATACTGATTAATCTCTCCACCGAGTATCTTTTGTATTATTTCAAACTCTTCTTCTTTCGAAGGATACTCGGTGATTTGCCTTTTCATTGAAATTTATCTATTAACTTCAAGTATCTGGAACTGATTTTTCCCAGCTGGAGTAGTTACTTCGACGACATCCCCGGCATTTTTGCCCAGAAGAGCCTTTCCTATTGGCGAGGTTACAGAGAGTTTGCCACGCTCGAAATCTGCTTCTTCGGGGCTTACGAGGGTGTATTCGAATATCTTATTTGTTTTAAGGTTTTTTAATTTAACTTTGGAGAGGATATAAATCTTATCATTTGGGAGCTCCTCGGGCCTAATTACTTGCGCCTTGCTCAATGTTTCTTCCAGTTTAGCTATTCTTATTTCAAGCAGTTCTTGCTGGTGCTTTGCCGAATCGTATTCAGCATTTTCAGACAAATCGCCGTGCGAACGTGCCTCGGCAATTTTCTGTGCCACTTCTTTGCGACCCTTCGTCTTCAATTCAATTAATTCTTTTTGCAATTCCAAAAATCTTTCTTCGGTTAAATAAACTACATCTGCCATAGACTACCCTAAAATAAAAAATATGCCATCGTAAATGGCAAACAAACTAAACGAAAAATTCAGGATTATATTTCAAAACCCAACAATAGGTAACTAAAATACTCGCCAAAGCAAGACAAATTCAATATTGCCAATTTTATTAAAACAATTTTCCAACGTAAACGCATCGCTTACGATGCATTTTGCAAGTCTCAATTAATTAACTTTTCCATAGTTTTAAACTGAAATAAAACTAATATTTGGATTGATAGCAATTAAGTGTATATCGTTTTCAAGGGGTTCGACAAGTAATGTTCTCATTTGAATCGCTTCGGAGAGAGAATCTACAGTATGGTCTGCAAATGCATTCTTTCCTCCAGGAATTATTTTTGGGGCGATGAAGAAATGAATTTCATCCCACAAACCCTCTTTGATAAAGTTCGAAAAAACGCCAGCTCCACCTTCGACTAAAACAACACTAACTTGATACTCTTCTTTTAACTTTTGCAACAAATCTTCAAGGACCACAAGATTATCCCTTGTCGAGGTCGGAAGTATTTTTACACCTCCAATTTTTAAGTTTTCCATTTTTCTGCTCGAAGCAATGTTTTCATCTACAGCAACAATTGTATTAACTCTTACATCATCGACAAAAACTTCTAGCTCGAGCGGCAAGGACAAATTTGTGTCTAAAATGACGCGCCAAGGAGTTTTTCCTTCGAGCTCGTGCAGCGTAAGCGATGGATTATCCCTATGCGCCGTTGTTTTGCCAACAATGATTGCATCAACTTCGCGACGCAATAAGTATCCATACTTACGACTACCTTCCGAGGTTATCCACTGCGATTCGTAATTTCGGGTCGCTATCGAGCCATCTAAACTCTGTGCGACTTTCAATATCACATACGGCTTGTTCTCAATAATATTCTTGAAGAAAAAGCGGTTCAGCCATTGAGCTTCCTTCTTCATTATACCAACTTCGACTTCAATACCAGCTGCTTTCAATTTTTCTATTCCTTTTCCAGCAACAAGCGGGTTTGGGTCTTCTGTAGCGATAATTACCTTTGAAAATTTTTTTTCGATTATTGCATCAACGCAGGGAGGAGTCTTGCCAAAATGAGTGCATGGCTCGAGGTTTACCACCAGAGTTGCTCCTTCTAAATCAATCCCTTTTGCATTGTTAATTGCTTCTATCTCCGCATGCATACCCCCAAAATACCTATGGTAACCCTCGGAGACAATCTCATCATTTTTCACAATTACCGCTCCTACTCTGGGATTGGGATGCACATAATTCCCCCCAAGTTTTGCAAGTTCGATTGCTTTTTGCATTAATTGAATTTTGTTCATTTTTTTACATTTTGTTTAATTCTAACTTCATTGTTCTCGTTAACTTTTTGGGTTTCATTGGTAAAATAAACGAGACATTAAATTCCCCTTCCGCAACGAATTTCCCATCGTTGTCCATTCTATTCCAAGGAATGATATATCGCTGGATCTCACCCACTTCGACTGGCTCCACCTTGCCAATAATTTGAAGAAAATTCAAATCATAGTCCGAATTCCACACCAGCTTTCCCAATTTGTTTGTTATTTCCACTCGCAATCGCTCCGATGTTGGAAAATATTCATCTTCTGGAGGCTTCAACCGCAATAAGTCCAGGACAAAGACAATTATTGTATCTCCAATATTTAATATCTGAGGAAATGCTTGAAACATTTCCATAGGCTCGGCGAATTCCGCAAAAAATTCAATTTGCTGGCGATTTGCGATAAATCGAAGTTTTCGACAATTTCCCAAATTAAGTATAGTTTCAATGGTGTAGAACCAAGCAGGGACATAAACTGAATACTCGTAAATTGTATTAATCTTTGTCGGCGCAAAGTCGACACGCTTCCCTTGGCATTCTGCCCATAATTCCTCTGGAAAGGGAATTTGTTGAGTTTTGTCTTCTGCATTGCTTTTGATATACACAAGATAGTTCGTGTATTTGTCTTTAGGAATTTTATACGTGAATACTTCGAAGTCTGGCTTTGTCTCGGATTGATTCTCTTGCGTGAATTTCGTGTAATGGCATGCAGAGTATAGAGAAAACATAAATAACAATAGCAATACCTTTGTCATTCGAACAGCTCCTTGAAAACATCATATTGCATTTTAATGAAATGTTTTATTTCTTCTTCTGTATGAGAATAGGAAACAAAGGCAGCCTCGAACTGCGAGCAAGGCAAATATAACCCTCGCTGCAACATCTTATGAAAATACTTTGCGTAGAGCCCTGTGTCCACTGTCATAGCAGAATCCAAATCGACCACAGGCTTTTCAGTAAAGAACAATGTAAACATCGAACCAACACGATTGAATGCGAAATTTTTGCCGAATCTTTGCAAGTTTTCTCTGATGCCATCTTCGAGAAGCTGAGCTTTATTTTCTAACGAGACGTAAATGTGAGGATTATCATGAATAAATTTCAATACGGCAAGCCCGGCAGATACCGCCAGAGGATTGCCACTTAAAGTGCCGGCTTGATAGACGGGACCCTCCGGTGCAAGTAGTTCCATTATTTCTCGTTTGCCACCGAATGCACCAACGGGAAGTCCACCACCAATGATTTTTCCAAGAGTCGTTAAATCTGGCAAGACACTAAACTTTTCCTGAGCACCACCTTTGGCAATTCTAAAACCGGTCATAACTTCGTCGAATATCAAAAGTATTGAGTTCGCTGTACAAATATCTCTAAGTTTCTCCAAAAAATCATTAACAGGAGGAACGACCCCCATATTACCTGCTACAGGCTCGATTACAACTGCAGCAATATCGTTGCTGTTCTTTATTAATGTATGAACCGAGTCGATGTCGTTGTATCTTGCAACGAGAGTATCTTTTGCAAGAGATTCGGGGACGCCAGGGCTGGTTGGGACGCCGAAAGTCAAGGCGCCAGAGCCAGCGCTGACCAAAAATGAATCGAAATGCCCGTGATAGCAACCAGCAAATTTGATGATTTTATTCTTCCGTGTAAAAGCTCGTGCCAAACGAACAGCACTCATTGTGGCTTCGGTTCCACTATTGACAAGTCGGACCATCTCTATCGATGGGACCATCTCGCAAATGAGTTGAGCAAGGCGAACTTCTTGTACGGTTGGTGCGCCAAAGCTTGTACCATTTTCAATTTGTTCCAATATCGCGGACTTAACCAATTTCGGTATGTGGCCCAGTATATGCGGACCCCAACTCCCGACAAAGTCGATGAACTCATTGCCGTCGATGTCGACTATCCTAGACCCCAGGCCACGGCGAATAAACAATGGTGTACCACCTACTGCTTTGAATGCACGAACGGGGGAATTTACACCGCCGGGAATGTATTTCTTTGCCTCTTTGAATAGCTTCACGCTATAATCAATTTTCATATTTTGCTTTTAAAATAATTAGTTAAAATAATAATAAAAATTATCAAATTAAATACAAACGAGACATATGGCAAAACATCTCCAATTTTTGTGTAAATAGTCGCTTGGTCTATTAGTGGAACATCCGCTGCAAAGCCAGTTTTTTGATATTGCTCGGCTTTGATTAGTGTTTGTCCAGTTGGTGTAATAATACCAGAGATCCCAGTATTGGCACACCGGGCGACAAATCTACGATTTTCGATTGCCCTAACTGTAGCGATTAGGTAGTGTTGCAATGGCCCAAAAGTATGGTCGTACCAGCCATCGTTTGTTATGATTACCATTAGTTCTGCGCCATTTTGTACAAATTGGCGACAGTAATCTGGATATATCGACTCGATGCAAATAATCGGTGCGATTTTGCATTCTTTGGTAAATGTTTTCATTTCAAGCACATTTTTTTCCTTGCCTTTTGCCCAGCTGGAAATTCCTACGTTCCATTCCAAAAATGATTTAGCAAAACCAAGAATTTCACCATAGGGTATATGCTCTCCGAAAGGAGTCAGTCGGTTTTTGTGATAGATTTGAAAGCTATTATCCGGATTTAAAAGTAGTATCGAATTGTATGTATCGTAAGGTTTGGTGCTATCGCCGAAGAGATATTTGGTTGTAAACGAGGGTTTTTCCTTCGGCGAGAGAAAACGAAAATCGGCAAATCCAGTTAGAAGCGAACTATTTCCATTTAGCATTTGATAGAAGTTGTCGAATTTGTGAAAAGCGTTGACTTCCAAGTCCAACAATGTAATGGCAGTCTCGCTCCAAATGAACAAATCTATCCCTTTTATCATTGCAGACAGGGAGTCCTGTATTTGCTTATGTATTTGGATTTGAGAAAGAGCATTTGTTTCCCACTTCCTCCAAGGGTTGATATTAGGTTGAATTATGCCAACTCGTATCTTTTCTCCTTGTTTAATTAATTTTTCATATTTAAAATCTTGGATGCGAATTAGACCATAAAAATATGGCAAAGCAAATATAATTAGGGCAAATATAACGTACCTGTTTTTTATAAATGCTTTCAAGGTAGTATTCTTATTTAACTTTATGTCCTCGATTGCCATGAATACAAAAACATTTACAAACAGAATCAGAAAACTACAAAGCCAAACACCCGCTATGTCGGCAATTTGTACCCAATAGTGGTTGTAAATTTGGGTATAACCCACCGTCAGCCAAGGATATGCAAGGTCGCCGAGACTATGTAGCCACTCGAAAGTAAGCCAAACGAAAGGGAAAAGAACGACAGCCCTTTGCCATCCAATTTTATTCACGAATATGTTGAAGATAGCAAATGGTAACATAAACAGCAATGGATGCACAAGCGCAACAGCAAATCCAGAAACGAAAAGATATGGGTCTGTGTCTTTTTGCCAACTACTTATCCACCAATTAGTTGCATAATGATAAATAAAAAAAGTTGCATAAACAAGCCACCACTTTCTCTTTACCGAACGGAACACTGACAAAATCGGTATAAAAGCGACGAATGCGAGGAGGAAAAAAGGATATGGTGGGTAGGAAAGAGCAAGTAAAATACCAGTTGACAAACCAAATAAGAAATATTTTCTTTGCAATGTCAGCGGAGGTTATTTAAAAATTCTGGATACCAGCTGATAATAAGACGCGGCTGGGAGTAGTAGTAATAGGCGTCGACTTCTCGCTTCAATTCAACATCGTAAACATTTTTGTAGTTGGACAAGTCGAAAATCATAAGCCACTCGCCAGTGAGAGTGAACAAACCTGCCCCTTGTATCGGTATGTTTGCCATAAAGCCAACACAGAAATTAAAGCCAAAGCTCGATTTGAAAACCCTATACGGATGCCCAAGATTCAAAGTATTGAAAATGTAGCTCAATCCAACACCACCATAGAAATTTACCCGCATCGATGGGTTAATCAAGAAAATAGAAGTTAAAGATAAAGTTCGGTATATGAAAGATAAGTCGGGATAATTAGTATCGCTGTAGCGACGGTCGAAGGTATAGGTCATTTCCAATCTATTAATATTAAAGTCAATTGGAGAGATGTTAAGGTTTGCACCATAGAATAATTTACCTTCGTAAGCAGAGCTCCGCTCTTTATTTGCTCCAGCATCATTCCAACTTTGGAAAATAACCAATGTATTGAAGCCAAGATTTGTTCCAATCCCAATGAACTTTTTATAAGGATTTTCAAAGTCCGTGTATTCGTCATCTTGGGCAAATAAACTTAATGGTAGTAGAAAAATTAATAGAACGAGAATTAAATTGAAGAACTTTTTTGCATTTTCGGTTGTTAATTGAACAAGTCTTTTCATTTCCAATCCTTTTATTTCTGAAATTTTTTGGGCAATCAAAGGCAAACGAGCTGGTTCATTTCTTTTGCCTCGGTATGGTACTGGTGCCATAAACGGCGAGTCTGTTTCGAGAAAGAATTTATCATCTGGCACTTGCTCGACTACCTCCGCCAGTTTGCTATTTTTGAATGTGATATTTCCAGTAAAAGAGACATATCCATTTAGATTTAATGCCTTTTGGAGGAAATCTACATCTTGGGAAAAGCAATGAAGCACAAATTTTAAACTTCCATTTTGTTCTTCCTCAAGTATCTGCATTAGGTCTTCATTTGCGTTGCGATTGTGAATAATTGCTGGCAAGTTGTACTTTTTCGCCAGGCGCAGTTGCCTGCGAAAAGTTTCTATTTGCTTTTCTTTTGGCGAGAAATCGTAATAATAATCCAACCCTATTTCTCCAATTGCAACAATTTTGGAGTTGGAACTATCCAAAATTTCTTCCAATCTATTTTCAAGTTTTGAATTAAATTCGCTTGCACTATGTGGATGTATACCGATAGCACAGAAAACTGATTGGTGCTCTCGAGAGAGTTGCAATACCTTCTCGAGGTTCGAGCTTTCGATAGAAGGGACAACAAAAGCAACGACCCCGTTTTCTATCGCTCGTTCGAGGGCAAATGCTCTGTCGTTGTCGAATTCTGGAGAATCCAAGTGGCAATGTGTGTCAATCATTAGTTTGTTGTAGTTTGGTCAGTTCCTGGATTATTTCATCAACGTGTCCGTCGACAGTTACTTTCGGATTAACATAGAGAATGATACCATTTGGGTCGATGATATACGTAGAGCGAATTACGCCGAGGTATTTTTTGCCATACATTGATTTCTCGCCGAGGACATCGTAGAGCTTGCAAATTTCTTTGTCTGTATCGGCGACAAGGTGAAAGTTTAAGTTGTGTTTTGTCTTGAAATTTTTATGGGACTTAGCAGAGTCTGGGCTGACTCCAATTACATCCGCATTAAAACTGGTAATGCGCTCGTAATTATCGCGAAAATCGCAAGCTTCGCGGGTGCAACCGGAGGTGTTGTCCTTTGGATAGAAATAAAGCACTATCCATTTCCCACGAAAATCACTTAACCTGATTTGCTCGTCGCTGTCTGTAACTCCGACAAAATCTGGGGCATTTTCTCCTACTTTCAGTGCCATAGATTCCTCAAATAAGTTTAAATTAAATTAAACGAACGAAATTGTTTAAAATTTAGAATTTCGACTTGTAAAAGTAAAAATAATAGAAAATAGATTCGGGAATCAATACAATGATAAGCGATAGAGTGTCGGCAGTAAAATAGGGCGAAATCGCTTCTTTTGGATATATTAGTCTTGCCAAGGGACTGGAAATAGTCCACAGAACAACAAAAACAAAGGCTAAAATTGCAAACGATAAAAAGGCAAGCTTCAAGCCTTTCTCCTGATAAACTTTTGTAAAAGCGTAGCTCCAAGCAAGTATGTGTAAGTAGAAAATCAAAATCTCAATCATATTGAAAAAGTTTATTAAATTGCAAATTATTAAATTATAAAAATTTATGATTATGGAAGCTAAATATTTACTGACACTTACAACATTGGAGAATTTTCTAAGCGCCCATCAAATATCGAAAGTACTCATAACAGAGCAGCTTGCTGCTTGCTGTACAATTGTACCAAATTGCTTCTCGGTTTACACTTGGGAGGGAAAAGTCGAGGAGCGCAAAGAGTGTTTACTATTTATCAAAACGACAGAGGACAAATACAAACAATTGGAACAAAGATTGCGCGAACTCCACTCCGATAAAGTTCCAGAAATCATTGCTCTTCCCATCGTCTCTGGATTGGAAGATTATCTTAGCTGGGTACGAGACGTAGTCAAATGAGTTCCTCACAACTACAAATTTTGCGTTTAAACATTTTTGACCGATGAAAAAAGGTTTTTTTTCTGCAGTAAAGAAAATACATTTGGTTGGAATAGGCGGCATTGGAATGAGCGGTATCGCAGAAGTGCTTTACCGACAGGGATTCGCTGTCTCTGGCTCCGATATTAAAGAATCAGAAAATACTTTGTATTTAAAGAAGCTGGGCATAAATGTATTCATCGGGCATCGAGTAGAAAATATTCAAGATGCCGAAGTTGTAGTTTATTCCAGTGCCGTAAACCCCGAAACAAATCCAGAAACCAAGCATGCACGGACCTTGGGAATACCCATAATTCGTAGGGCAGAGATGCTCGCCGAAATTACTCGATTGAATTACACTGTCGCTATTTCTGGAACACACGGCAAAACCACAACAACCTCGATGTGTGGTCATTTGCTTGTCCGTGCTGGTTTCGACCCTACTATAATTGTTGGAGGCCGGCTCCGTTCCTTTGGGGGCATCAACGCAAGACTTGGAAATGGTGAATGGACCGTCGTCGAAGCAGATGAATACGACCGTTCCTTCCTGCAACTACTCCCAACAATCGCAGTTGTAAATAACATCGAACCCGAACACGTGGATATTTACAAAGACTTCCAAGACATC
>JBKBVP010000329.1:0-2151 GCA_046289495.1 Candidatus Kapaibacteriota bacterium
GGGAGAAAAATCCTATTTTCGTTGTCCGAATATAAATTCAATGCCTTCGTATCGCCTCTACCTTTACCATCCTTCACGAAAGCATAATATCCACTTTGGCTTGAAACATCTAACAATCTCCAGTTGAAAACAAGCAAGCTGTCTCGGGAATTTTCAAAGCTATAGTTTTGTAGCAAGTTTGTTCGAGTTCTGTCATTTCTACCAAAGAACATATCATCAAAAAATACATTGCCCTCTCCTACTAAAACCAAAGCCAACTTTGCAAACATTGCTGGTTCGGGTATTTTCCCATTTAATTTAAAGTTCGACCATTTGTTTTCCTCAACTTTGTTGAACTCTCGAAATAAATAACCAATTTGTTTATTATTTCCATCATCAAAACGAATTGCAAGAACAATTCTCGAGGACTGTTCGAAAAGTTTTCCTCTGACGTAAGTGCTGAAAATAAAATCTTTCCCCTGTAGATCGCTCACATTCAATGTTTGTTGAACTATGCCTTGATATTTTCTAAGAGGATTCAAATTGTTGACTTTCTTTGAGTAAACAAATGGATGTTCTTTCTCATTAGGAAAGCCAAAATGCAGCCAAGAGACATAGCCAGAGGTATCCGAGGGTTGTAATTTTACCTCATCCAAATCCAAAAAATCTTTGAAAAGATAATGAATTTTTTTAGAAATAGTTTCAGTTTTGTTGTCTAATACGTAGCTTACTGAATTTTTTAAATAGCATTCCCAACTAAAGGTATTTTCGGATAAAGGACTGAAATACCTAACAACCCCATAGACCCTTGCCAAGTCTACAAGTTCGCCAATCACAGTTGTGTCTATGTTGGAATGGAGAACTGAACCTGTTTCTGTAGAAATTATTTCAAAAGAAGCATTATCAATCCAAGCATTACCATTACCAAAAAGAAGTAAGCCAAAATTTATGATATCAGCATTTGGTGATATAGTTGTTATTATCTCCCTAAGCTCCCAATCTCTGGTTACAACCGGTTGATGCGGTAGATACTCCAAAAACCCAGAATCCTCGTTTTTTTTCTCTCTTTCTCGAACCCAAATGTGAGCCGAACCTTTTGGACTGTGAATCTCCGCTCTTACATACGCCCTAAAAACAATTGTTTTTCCCCGATACGGTCTGGCATCTATACTTTGCATAACCGAGCCATAGATATCCTCTTGGTAACTACCTTCTCGATAGAGTTCGAGGCAGAACCTTCCGCTTTTGGGTTCTTCATTGGTTAAATATGCGATATAGCCAAGATTATCAGCATAAGAAGGCACAACCCAGCCCTTGGGGAGCATACCGAGATCCCCGACTTCGAAATCCAAGTTGTACGGGAAGGGTAACGGCTGCGGAAAGATCTTCACCGCAAATATCAGCAAAAAAACGACAACTAATACTCTTTTCATTTTACACATACAGTTTTGATATTGACAAATTCCCTAATTCCAAAGACAGACAACTCTCGCCCATAGCCTGATTCTTTAACACCGCCAAAAGGTAGACGGGGGTCGGATTTGACAAAGTCATTAACAAAACAACTTCCAGCAAATAGTTTATTCCTTGCTATTTGATTACCCTTTTCGATATCACTTGTAAATATTGCCGCTCCAAGACCATAAGATGAACAATTTGCCAAGTAAATTGCTTCTTCGTCATTTTTTGCGGGTATAACCGCTGCTACTGGACCAAATGTCTCTTCATTAAACAATGGACTTTCCAAATTTTCTACAATAGCAAGAGTTGGTGCGTAGTAAAAACCTTTACTTCGAAATATCTCACCTCCCCAAATAACTTTATCACCTAATTCCTTACCCCGACGAACTTGTTGATGTAATTCTAATAATAAATCTCTGCGAGCAAGAGGACCGACATCTACCCCCTCTTCAATTGGGTTACCAACTTTCTTCGATTTAATTAATTGGACAAATTTTTCAACAAAAGTGTCAAAAATTGGTTTTTCCACAATAAATCTTTTGGCGGAAATGCAACTTTGCCCGTTGTTGATTAACCGAGAAGTTACACAAGCTTCGACCGCACTAACGATATTTGCATCTTTTAAAATGATATAAGGGTCTGATCCACCGAGCTCCAGAACAGTTTTTTTCAAATTCCAACCAGAAATTTTTGCCACTTCTTTTCCAACTG
>JBKBVP010000330.1:0-2143 GCA_046289495.1 Candidatus Kapaibacteriota bacterium
TGTTACCTTGGCTTCCGACGCATTTATGCTTGATGTTGAAAAAGGCTCTGTCTCTTCTCAGCAATCTTTTATTGCAAACATCAAAAAAGAGGAGGTGCAGTATTTAGGACAAGACATTCGTTATATTAAAACCCAATCTGGGAAATTTATTAGCCGAGGCGAGAGTTTTATTGCTACTCCTCTCTTTTGGCTTGCAAGTCTTCTTCCAATTGGCTTTTGGATACTTGCTTTTATTCTGGTCAAGCGTAAAGAGAAAATCGAGGGAAATATCGTCCTTATGAAGCAAATTCGTGCCACAAAGATTGCCCAAAAGTATTTGAAAAATGCCAAAAAATTAGTTGATTCTGGTCTAAAGGATAAATTCTATGAAGAGACTGCCCGAGCTCTGTGGACTTTTGTAGCTCATAAGTTAAATATCAAGCCCACCGATCTTACAAAAGATAATATCCGTGAAAAATTACTTGCAAAAGTTGATGATGAAATTTTGGTAAATCAGTTTATTGAATTAATAAACATTTGCGAGGAAGTAAGATATTCTCCTGGTTTGGACAATCAACCAATTGAATCTACTTACTTTCAATCCGTGGATGTCTTGTCCAAATTGAGTGAGAAGTTATTATGAAAAACATTTTATTCCACATAACAATAATACTTATGACATTTTTGAATTCCCCATCCTTTGCAGTGGGAGAGAATTTTTATGAGCTTTTTCAAAAGGCAAATCAGCACTACATCCGTGGTGAATATACCCAAGCAGCTGTGCTTTATGAAAAAATCCTTTCCAGCGGATATTTAAATAAGGAACTACTCTATAATTTAGGTAATGTATATTTTCGATTGGGAGAGTATCACAAAAGCATTTTATTCTACGAGCGGGCAAGAATCTTGGACCCTTTCGACGAAGACATAAAGTTTAATCTTCAAATTGCAAATCTTCATAATGTAGACAAAATTCAAGAAGCACCAAAATTTTTCCTTAAACAAATTTCCGAAGAGATTAGGGATAGTTTATCCTCAGCCCAGTGGGCTATTCTTGCTGTTGTCTCTATTTGGATTGCCTCTGTATTACTTATTCTCTTCCTTCTGAATTTCTCGGTTTTGATTCGCAAAATCACATTTTTTGCTGGTTTAGTTTTTGCCGTTCTTTTCATATTTTCAACTACATTCGGATTAAGTCGATACAATTACGAACAAAATCACAATTTGGCAATCATTTTTGCTAAAAATGCTTACATAAAAAGCTCCCCAGAGGATACGTCCACCGATTTATTTATTTTGCACCAAGGCACTAAAGTTCAAATCCTTGATGAAATTGGAGAATGGTTTAAAATTCGATTAGCTAATGGTAATGTCGGCTGGATAAAGAAAAAACTTTTGGAAAAAGTTTAATATTCTCGCATTAGTCTTATTTTCATATCAATGAAAAATAATAACTGGAAAATTTAAAATTGGATAGCCAAACAAAATCTAAAGTCAAATTGATTTAAACTTTGCAACTTGTTTACAAGTCTACAGTTAAAGAAAAAAAGTCTTAAGGCAACAGGTTTATTTTTTTAATGTTTTCATTAAGTTTTCTCTTTCTTCGTCGGAAAGCATATCCATGATTGATATCCCGGAACTCAATGGCTTAGTTTCGTAAGTCTTTTGAGGGGCTTGCTTTTTGGGATTGTTTTGAACTTTTGGATTTGTTTCTTCTTCATCATCGACTAAACCCAGGATTACAGATTCCTCCTCTGGTACAATTTCAGCAATCGAGACTTTAATCCGATCTCCTTGCTTCAGAGGAATTTTGTTCCCTCTTAAAATTTTTCTCATTTTGCTTCTTGGCAGGAAGCCGTCGAGATCTGGGGTCAGCGATACGACACATCCTTGAGGAACGACTTGCAGTACTTTACCTTCGTAGACCGAGCCAATAGGAAATTTTTCATGTAGACTTGGCCAAGGATTCTCTTGCAATCTCTTCATACTTAGAGAAATAGTTTTCTTTTCAAGATTAAATGCAGTAACAATTACTTCGACTGTGTCCCCAGTTTTTAAAACTTCATTAGGTCGGCGTAGTCGTCTTGTCCAAGATATTTCTGAAGTTCTTAGTAATCCTTCTACGAGAGGTTCTAATTCAATAAATGCACCAAAGTCTAAAATC
>JBKBVP010000331.1:0-2143 GCA_046289495.1 Candidatus Kapaibacteriota bacterium
CGTTGAAAAGACTTGTAGAAGAGACCAAAGCTGGGTTATCTATTAAAATCGAAAGTGATTCAATGAGAAATTTCTTTCGGGAAATCGACAACTACAATTGGTTCGAAATGGGCAAAAATGCACTGGAATTCGCAAGGAAAAAGTATAATTGGGCAGTGGACGAAAGTAATTTGATTAGATTTACAAAAAAGGTGTTGGATGCCTAAGTTCGTTTCGAATACAATTCAAGTGCATGTCGCTGCTTGGGTTGAACATTTACAACAGTATAATTACTTAGCATTGAGGAGGGCAAGCACAGACCCACTTTATCCTGGATTGTGGCAAGCAATAACTGGTACAATTGAACCAAGCGAGACAGCCATTGCCTGCGCATTTCGAGAAGTCCAGGAAGAGACAGGTCTAACCCCAAAAGAAATATGGACCATCCCTTTCGTTGCAGTTTTTTTCGACCCATACAAAGACGAAGTGAATGCCTCGCCTGTCTTTGGTGTTGCTGTAGATTTTAATCCGCAAATTTCAATCTCTTGCGAACACGATGATTACAAATGGTTGACTTTGAAGCAATTTATTGAGGTTGTTGAATTACCCTCTCATAAAATCGGTGCGCAATATTTTTGGGATTACATTCTTAGTAAGGAAAATAAAACTATGTTTAAATACAAAACTTCATACCTTGATATGCAGTAATGGTTGTGCTATATTTGTTTTTAAAATAGATTTGATATTCCATTAATTACTGGTATTATACGTAGTTTGGTTTGATTCTGTATGGCACAGGGTCTTCTAACCCAGCTTGCTTAAATCCCCGAAGCCGAAGCGCACAGGAGTCGCATTCGCCACATGCTATTTCACTTTCGCGATAGCAGCTCCAAGTCAATTCGAAGGGAACGTTAAAATTGTGTCCGAGCCGGACGACGAATCGTTTAGTAAGATTTATCAATGGAGCGTGTATTTGAATTGATGTTTCTGGTTTTGTACCCAAGTTGATGGCTTTTTCAAAAGCGTAGAGAAAGTCCAGTCGGCAATCAGGATATCCACTACTATCTGTTTCGACTGCACCGATAAAAATTGCATTTGCTCCAAGAACTTCTGCCCAGCTGGTAGCAACTGCAAGTATGTTGCCGTTTCGAAATGGAACGTAAGTCGAAGGGATTTCGGAGCGATTTAAGTTTGCAAATTCAATATCTTTGTTCGAATCAGTCAAAGATGAACCCCCAATTTTTTTTAAATAGTCAATTGAAATGATTAATCTGTTGTCAAATCCAAAATAATCGCACAAATCACTAAAGGCTTTGAGTTCTCTTTCCTGCGTTCTTTGACCATAAAGAATATGAAGTGCGGAGACTTCATAACCCAAGGACTTTGCAAGGGCAGCTGTAACAGCTGAATCCAATCCTCCACTCATCAAGACAACTGCTTTGTTCATTTCACTCTTCAAGAATAATTAATGATACCTTCTATGTGTTAGGTGTCGTAATTTCCAGCGACTTTTAGAGCTGCTGTTGTTTGGCGATACTGCGAAGGTTACTGGCTTTTCTTTAGATTTATATATGTGCAAGGCAATTGCAGAAGCGAGTTTTGAGTATTTCTCTTTAGCTTGATACACTTTTGCGAAATCAAATTCATTTTCTAGAAAAGCGGTGTGGTAAGTTCCGGATAAGTATTTTGGCTCCTGAAGAATTTGAATTAAAAAAGGGATACCAGTCTTTACACCAAAAATTTTAAAATCCTTTAAAGCTCGTTGCATAGTTAAAATTGCTTCATTTCGGTCTTTTCCATAAGTTATTAGTTTTGCAATCAAAGGGTCGAAATGTATAGTAATTTCGGAGTTCGTTTCGGCACCACTGTCGAGCCGAACACCTTTGCCACCGGGCTCTCGTATGTATAATATTTTGCCAGTGTCTGGCAAGAAATTATTGAAGGGGTCTTCAGCATTAATACGACATTCGATAGAATGCCCCCTCCACTTAACGTCTTCTTGAGAAAATGATAATGGGTAGCCAGATGCTATTCTTATTTGCTCCTTTACTATGTCGATACCAGTAACAAATTCAGTAACTGGATGCTCCACTTGCAAACGTGTGTTCATTTCGAGAAAGTAGAAATTTTTATTTTTGTCGAATAGAAACTCTATTGTTCCTGC
>JBKBVP010000332.1:0-2135 GCA_046289495.1 Candidatus Kapaibacteriota bacterium
CTTGTTTTGTAAGAAAATTTGTGAATAAAAAATCATAAAATTGGAATATAAACAATGGAAACTTTCGAATTGGAATATTATGATGGGGATCAGATTAAGTCTATCCCAATCAGCTTAAAATTTCTAACTCCTGCTCTTCGTGTTCAAATTGTTAAACACGACACAGCGTCGCAAATAGCTTTCAAAAAATACGAAAAAGAAGTTCTAAACGCAGAATCGGTTAAAAAAGAAACGGAATTACAAAATAAACTCAACAAAAAAATAGAACAAATCAAAAAGTCGAATCCTAATCTTTCGGAAGAAGAAATCGAGTTGGAAAAGACAAAGTTTTTATTAGAAATTATCAAAGACATTTCGGAAGACGAACTAAAAGCACGAGAAGAAACGCTCATTAAAAACTGGGCATATAACGATGAATGGAATATCCGACTTTTTCAAATTATTGTAAATACCAGCAAGCTTACACCTGAACAAAAAGATTTAATTTTGTCGCAACCAGATTCCGAATTTTGGAACAATGTCAACATTGGAAAGGTGGTTGAAATCAATCGTTACTTTCGTAGAACTTATTCGCTCTGAAGATATTAAGATTAAGTGGTTACTTGATACTCCAGCATTCAATGTGGAAAAAAGCTATACGGCAGAAGAAAAAAAGTTCATAGAAAAAAAGAAAAACGCACGTTGGCACGCTTACAATCTTATTCCTTGCGAATCAGAAGGATATGAACACGAGGAGGAAATGGAATACTACTACAAAGCACTATGTTACACTGCTGCTCGCGGCATATATTCCGAAATGAAACGATTATACGAAGAATCAAGTTTGGTTGAAGTTTTTGAAATGATAATGTTTCATAAAGCATTTGAATGGTAATGGCTTCTACTTTCCAAGTAAGTTTTGATTTGATTCCAGTCTTTGACATTCAAGGATTTAATGCGATTATCAATAGCATTAAAGACGCTCTCGGACCCCTTGGGCAATCTTTAAAACCAATAGATGCAAATCAATTCAATGCTTCTTTGGAAAGTATCAAAGGGAATGTAAAAGATACAGCAGGAACTTTTCGATCAATTTCTAATAGAGCCGGGGAAAGTTCAAAAGAAGCGGCTACCAAGTTGAAAAAAGTTGAAGAAGAAACCGAAAGGTTGGGTTCAACAACAAAAAAGACGGCAGAAAACATTAAGTCAAGCTTCTTCTCTGCCTTTTCTGTCGTGGAATCTAAGGTCAAAAGCATTTTAACCCCTATGCTAAGCGTTTTTGGTGGAGGGCTTCTTCTTCAAGGGCTCTCTGGTATAACGGGAGGGTTACAAAATATATATGAAGCCGGTAAAAAAGATTTAAGTAACTTTGAACAGATGAGTGTTGTTTTTGCCCAAGCTGGGGTTGCAAGCGAGAAATTAGGAGAAACAATCAAAGAAACCAATAAATTTGCGTTTGAACTTGCGCAAAAATTTGCAATACCAACATCCGAAATTAAACATTTTAGCCGTATAGCTGCTGGCATAGGGGGGGCGACAGGACAGGCCAACAAAGACCTTTCTTTACTCGCGGTCGCAGTGGAAAAAGTAACCGAAGGTTTAGTTTCAGGAGAAATGGCAATTAGAATTTTTTCCAAAGGAGTTACTGACCCTGAATCCCAATTTGCACTTGGGAGGCTCACTAAACAATTTCCTGCGCTTGGTACTGCACTGAAAGATGTTAAATCCCCCGCCGAGGCAACTCAAAAAGCACTCTCCTTTTTCCAACCCGCATTAAAACAATTAGAGGCTGTTTCGGAAGGCTCCATTGGTTCAATAGTTAAACTTCAGAACGCGCTCAGTCAAGTAAAAACCTATCTAGGAAAAATTCTTATCGAGGGTGCATCACCATTCGTCACTGCGTTCACCAAATATTTACTGCCGGTTTTTAAATCCACGGTGTCGGGCATCTCAGTAGTAATCAAGGCCATAAAACCATTGCAACCAATTTTTGTTGCAGCAGGATTAGCAGCGGGTGCATTGGTAACTTCGTTGTTAGCACTCCAAGGCATAAAAGTATTTACCGGGCTTGCCACAAGTGCAACCCAATTCGGACTTTCAATATTACAAAAAGTCATTCCTGCTCTTGTAACAGAAAATACTCTTACCGGAACCTT
>JBKBVP010000333.1:0-249 GCA_046289495.1 Candidatus Kapaibacteriota bacterium
TACTCATTTGCAATAAGCTTTGTTGCTGGATGATTTATGAGGCCCTCTTCAACTAAGGGTACAAATAATGGACAGGCTTTCGCACTAACTTCGTAATCTCCGTTTTTAGACTCCCTTACCAAGGCATTTTGATATGCCATACTCGAAATTGTTGCCCTTGTACCAATTATTCCGATTTTTTTATTGCGGGTGGTCCACAAAGCTGATTTTATTGCTGGGTTAATCATCCCGACAACAGGAACATCAGAA
>JBKBVP010000333.1:259-2134 GCA_046289495.1 Candidatus Kapaibacteriota bacterium
TGCTCTCAACTATATCAATTGCAACAGAGGAAACAGTGTGGCAAGCCACAACTATAAGTTTAACATTTTTTGAAATTAGGAACTCCGTACATTCTTTTGCATACTTTTTTATTGTTTCAGTAGACTTGTTACCATAAGGAACACGTGCAGTATCTCCCAAGTAAATATAATTTTCAAAAGGAAGATATCTGATAAAATGTTTTAAAACACTTAAACCGCCTACCCCAGAATCAAAAATTCCTATTTTATCCGTTTTATCGCTCACGAATCCACTTGAAAATTAAAATTCAAAAATATGAAATTAAAGAATTTTACTTAATTTTCGTCTTGATTTAATATTTAAGTTAAGATTAAGGATATGGAATTTAAGGACTATTACAAAATTTTAGGTGTCGAAAGAAATGCTACAACGGATGAGATTAAAAAGGCATATAGAAAATTAGCACAAAAATACCATCCAGATAGAAACCCAGGCAATAAAGAAGCAGAAGAAAAATTTAAAGATATTAACGAAGCATACGAGGTTTTGTCTGACCCCGATAAAAGAAGAAAATACGATAATTTAGGAACCTCCTGGTTCAACTTTCAGCAACAAGGTGGACGAGCAGACCAATTTAATTGGTCAGATTGGTTTGCGTATGAACCAGTTGGTGCAAAACGCTCAAAAAAAACTGGCTTCTCTTATTTAGACGACATTTTGGGCTCCGGTGGGAGCTTCTCAGACTTTTTCGAAAAAATTTTCGGTTTTGACCTCGGGAATTTTGCAAAAAAGAAAGGACCTGGAACAAAAACAAAATCCAGAGATTTCCATACTGAAATAAACGTCACCCTAGAAGAAGCTTTCAAAGGCACAACAAAAAAAATTGATTTAGATGGCAAAAAAATTGAATTAAAAATAAAGCCAGGAATTATTGACGGTCAGATACTTCGAGTACCTTTGCAAAATGTTTTTGGGTCGGATTATAATAATGATTTACTTGTTACAGTTAGAGTTTTACCTAATAAAAAGGTCGAGCGAAAAGGGAACGATTTGTACGTCGAAGTACCCATAGACATTTTTAAATTAATACTTGGAGGAGAATCCAAAATACGGACTTTCGGGGGTTTAATCAAGTTCAAAATTCCACCACGTTCGCAAAATGGCACCATACTTCGTTTAAAGGGACAAGGAATGCCACTATATAATTACCCAAGCGTTAGAGGCGATTTATATTTGAAACTCATAGCAAAAATTCCTGAAAATCTAACTGAAAATGATATCAACTTGCTGAAAGAATTTCAGAATTGGCGGGGAAAAAGTTGATTGTTATAATTAATTTTGCAATGGTTATTTTGAAATGTTTTCCTGGGGGGATTGGTGAAATTATTATTTAAAACATTAGTTCTTTTGTTATTCACACCACTCATTTGTCATTCTAAAATTATCCCATTGGATTTTTACACGATTGATGATAAAACCTTTTTCAAATATTTTGTAACAAACAATTCTAACAAGATAATCATTAATTACCAAAAGTCAGATTTTTCTGTATACGAAAACTCAATAAAAATTAACAGTTTTGAATTTGAACCCATACAAAATTCAACTGCTACAAATTCAAGCATTTTAATTCTTTTCGATTTATCCATCGGGAATATTAATCCAAAAAATAAATTACTTGCTATTGAAATCCTCGATACGCTTTTGAAATCCCTACTACATCATTCTATAAGTATAATCGGTTTTGATTTCCAGAATTACTTGTTTTGCAATTTTACAACAGATGTACAAAAGCTTTTGTCCTCGTTTAAGTATTTGAATAAGTTTAAAAGCCCTGGCTCTGAAATCGACACAGCCTTTTTTTCAGGAAATTTAGGCGCTTTTCATTTGAACGA
>JBKBVP010000334.1:0-2134 GCA_046289495.1 Candidatus Kapaibacteriota bacterium
TTCCATTGAACCAAAGGACAGAACCACTACCATCGGGAAGGAAGTCAGCATCGTCGCGAATCTTTAACGGTTTCACAGTAACACCATCATTGTAACCGAAGCCAACAATTGGATCAACGGTTTGGATTTGGCCGGGAACCCACTGAGAGCCATTGTACCAATATAGTTCACCAACATTAGCAGGTCGATATGCCAAAGGTACATTTAACCATCCTGTAACAGTGTTTTTGATGATTGGTCCAACGACATCACCACCAAGGTTTGAAGGAACCCATTGGTTATTTAAAGCATCATAGATATATGCTTGACCACCGATGGGTACTGCTATACTGAGTGGTATACCTCGCCAACCACCAACATTTGGATTTGGATATGTACCATAGAGGTCTCCCCCAGCAGCGTCGCCAACATTGATAAAGTTATCGACTACTTCTTGATTCAAATCTACAAGGTAAACCTCGCCATTCTTAATTTTATCGGTTGTAACTGCATCGGGTCCAAGTTTTGGATTAGTAACTGCCCCATCAGCAATTTTTGGGGTAGTAACTGCCCCATCAGCAATTTTTGGTGTAGTAACAGCACCGTTGAAGATGCGGTCGGTCTTAACAGCACCAGGAGCAATTAATGGGTCGGGGTACGTACCAGTTAGATCGCCACTTGCGGGACCGCTTGGTGGGAAGGAAACATTCGGAGCCAGTTTATCCTGGGTAATCGAACCCGGTGGTATATTCCTAACTACTGCAGTCGGATTCAAGGTTGGGTTTGGATAAGTGCCTTGCAAGTCGCCCCCAGCAGGACCCCAAGGATAAGCCTGGACTCCAGGAGCAAGTTTTTCTTGAGTGATTGCACTATCGACCACAGTGAAAGCAATATCGGCAGTATCGGATCTTGTGGCGGTTAAAGATTTCATTGCGTAGGGAGTAGATGTTAGAGGTGTTCTTGGAAAAGCATTCCCTCCGATTGAGATTTGTAGCCACAGTGGGCGGTCGAAGCGAATATTCAACGGATTATCTTTACCGAGATAGACATTCATAAATCCATTAACAACATCCACCAATTGGCTCTCGCTCCATAACGGAGTGCCACCAAATTCTTGCTCGTAGATAGCGAATGTGATTGCAGTTTGTCCATTGTAAGGACGGTCGTTTTGGTCTTTCAAGTTTGCTTGATAATTCAACAAGCGTGGAACTTGCGAGAAGACCAAAGTTGTGGAAACTAAGACAGCCAAAACTAGTGAAAAGAAGTATCTTTTCATTTTAGAACCCCAAATTAGTTAAACATAAAAATATAGTATGGTATTTACTTGAAATTTTTTGCATTTTTATTTAGAATTATTTAACAATAACAAGAATATTTCGATAGGTTTGTGTTTTCGTTTCGCTAAATCCAGCAATTTGGCCGGATGTAATTGTTAGCTCATAAAAGTAATTACCAGAGGGGACATCGGTGAGGTTGTCGTTTTTAAGGTCCCAGACTACCTCTTGGTTTCCGGCAGGTTGAAAACCATCAACGAGGACTTTGACAAGGTTTCCAACCATATCATAAACTTTGAGAGAGACGAGAGAATTTTCTTCCAATGAGTAACGGAAGGTAGTAGAAATCGAGGCGGGATTAGGGAAATTGGAAACTTGGTTGTTCAGTGAGATTGGTTCAGTCACATCAGTAGGAGTTTCGGTGGGTACCCAAAAACCTTGGTAAAGTACACGATTTCCACTTGAAATCCTATCGATTGCAACTTGGCCCGTTAGACCGGAGAGATTCAAATTTGCGGAGTTTTTAACATTCAGCATCCCACCCGAACCGACGACCGAGCGGTCGATTTTCAGACCGGGGGCAGAAAAAGACGGCACAAACACCACTAAAGAAGTTATGAGAACAAGCGTAGGAACTCTAAAAAGGGATCTCATAAATCACCTTGTATAATAAATTCAACATACTTGCTTACGATTTTTTGCAAATCAACGAATATGCAATAATTATGCCAATTTAATTTTAATAACATTATCAATAAGTACCTTTGATAAAAAACAAAAATAATAAATTTTGAATACAAAATAATTCTCAAACCAAAAAAAATCTAAAATATGTCTTTCTTAAAAACCCCCGTTTAAACAAAAACAAAAATAGCAATTTT
>JBKBVP010000335.1:0-2125 GCA_046289495.1 Candidatus Kapaibacteriota bacterium
TGGACAACACTAAATCATTAAAATGAAAAAACCTAACTCTAAAAAAATTAAAGCAATTGAATAGGAACCAAAAGCTAAGCAATTAGCTATTTTTAACTTTTTTAATTCTGATTTGGAGGAAAAAATTCTTAGTCTCGATTTAAATAATATTACCCCTTTGCAAGCTTTGAATTTTTTAATTGAATTGCAAAACGAGTTAAAAAACAAAGAATGATAATGAAAATTATCTCTATAATAATATTCTTGCTTGCAACGGGATTTCCCTCCTTCTCCAGAGAATTAACCAAGTATGTTAGTTATACAGTACAAAAAGGTGATAGAGTTGAAAAAATTTATAAAAAGTTTCTCTTGCCACTTAATACTGAAAATTACGAATATTTTTTAAAGTTGAACACCAAAAAAACAGACAAAAATCTAAAGTTAATGCTCAACGTAAAATACAAACTTCCAATCCTAAGACTAAAAGATTCTGAATTGGAAAATTTTTTGAACATTATTCCTAACAATGATTCGATTATTTTAATGAAAACATTAATTAATGAGTACAATAGAGATATAGAGACCAAAGGACTAAAAGAGAATAAAAGGGAGATATGGATACCTCTATACTTGATTAAAAACTACCCAGAACAAATCAGAAATGTGTCCAAAACAACTAAGAGCTCGGTAGAAAATATTCGTAAAAGAGATAAATTATATTCCCCATTTTATGGAGAAAATGGCAAAATAAAGGTCAAATCTAATTTGCTTTCAGATTATGTTGTTTATTTAATTAGTGGACATGGTGGACCAGACCCTGGAGCAATTGGAATTTATGAAGGTCGAGAACTTCACGAAGATGAATATGCTTACGATATTACTCTTCGGCTTGCAAAACATTTAAAGGCACACGGTGCTAAAGTTTATATGATAACAATTGACACAATTGACGGAATTCGAGATGATAAGTTTCTGCAACCAAGTAACAAAGAAGTCTTCTACGGTGGTGTCGAAATACCGCTAAATCAAAAGGAAAGATTAGAACTTACTGCTAAAATACTAAATGAACTTTACTTAAACGAAACAACAGGAAAAAGGAAACACCACATTTCGATTAATATTCACTTAGATTCACGTTCAGAAGAAGAGAAAATCGATGTATTTTTTTATTACCAAGAAAACAATAAGGAAAGTAAATATATAGCGGAATTACTGAGGAATACATTCGAAGAGCAGTATAACAAATACCAGCCAGGAAGGGGTTACAGAGGTACAATCGAAACAAGGAATCTTTTTATGTTACGCAATTCATTGCCTACAACCGTTTATATCGAGCTTGGTAATATACGCAATCGAAATAACCAAATTCGATTTATTGAGAAAATCAATAGAGATGCTCTTGCTAAATGGATTTGTCTTGGATTAATTAAGTATGCAAAAGCTAAAAACACACTTAAAAGCAACAAAATAAAATAAAAGCATAATTTAACTCAGTGGTTTAGTTCTTGTTTGGTTAATTTTGTTTTTTTTAAAATGAGGATAATATGAACGTGCTGGTTTTGAATTGTGGGAGTTCATCCTTAAAATTCCAAATTATACAAACAGATTTAGAGGCAATAAAAAACGACCAAGATAAAATGTTAGCCAAGGGCTACATAGAAAGAATCGGCAGCCAGGCAATCATAACCTTACAAGCAACTGGACACTTACCTTTTCGTACTGCCGAGCCAATCCGCGACCATAAATCTGCTTTAAACTATGTTTTAAGATGGATTACCGACCCAAACACAAAAATTGAAGGCGTCTCCGATTTATCCGATATTCACGCAATCGGACATAGAATTGTTCACGGTGCAGAAAGGATGAAAAAGTCTATACTTATAGACGAAAATGTGATTGACCAAATTGAGGAATGCATTCCTTTAGCACCATTACATAACCCCCCAAATCTTAAGGGAGTCTATGCGGCACGCGAAATTTTCCCAGGCATACCACAAGTTGCTGTTTTCGACACTGCTTTCCATTCAACGATGCCCGAAGAGAATTATTTATACGCCATTCCATATCAACTCTATAGAAGATTCAAAATTAGAAAATATGGATTCCATGGAACTTCCCATAGATACATTGCCTATCGATATAGAAG
>JBKBVP010000336.1:0-2124 GCA_046289495.1 Candidatus Kapaibacteriota bacterium
TGGTATTCTCAGTGGTGGCAAAGTTTTCCGTATTGATGGTGTACCAGCAGAGAATGGCTACCGAGTGCTCGATTTAACCAATCTTTCTCTATTCCCGTCGATGAATATACCTATGCGTTTGCCACTGTCGGACTATCGTAGGCGAGGTAGCTACCTCGACCCCCACGACGATGGTTCAATGATAACTCGCTTTGTCTCCCCAAGTTACGATGAATATATTTACATTGAATTTACTCTCGACCCCGAAGGTTGGGAGACAAGCAAAGATGTGTTCCTTGTTGGTTCCTTCAACAATTGGCATCCAAGCCGAGAGTGGCAACTATTCTATGATGATGATGAACGATTATACAAACTTAGGCAGTGGGTTCGACGTGGTCGGCACAATTATCTCTATGCAACTGGTAAATATGACGATACGGGCAACATTGTAGGTATAACATTCGAGGAATTCGAGGGAAATACCGTTACGAGTGGTCATACTTTTCTGGCTTTCGTCTACTACCGCAATCCAAGTTTTGGTGGTTTCGACGAAATTGTTGGTTTTGCGCGCGGAAACTACTTCACATCTGGTAGGTAAAACTTTAGGTTTCATTATGCAATCGTACAAAAGACTTTTCATTGGAACTTTCTTAAAAACTGATGCATTGATATCGGAGTATCCAAAAATCAAAAGAGAATTCGAAGTCGCAGTAACGGGAAAATGGGTCGAGGAGTGGAACTTGCATTTTACTTACCATTTTCTGGGTAATGTCTCTGTTGAAGTCATTCCGGAAATTTTGAAAGAGTTAGAACCAATTTTAAAAGAATACTCTTACGAGTTAACTTTGCATGGGCTGGGCTGCTTTCCGTCCCTTAACTCCCCAAGAGTGCTATATGTCAATATCAAAGAAAGTGAAAAATTACTTAAGCAGATACACACAAGTTGTTCGGAAGTTTTGACTAAACTTAATTTTGAGATAGAGCAAAGGGAATATAAACCGCATCTAACCTTATTGCGAATTAAAAGTTTCAAGTTAAACTTCTTCCGCAAAAGTTTCAAGAAGTACGAGAATTTTGACTTCGGGGTAGTGGAAGAATTTAAGGTGGAACTCATCGAAAGCCGATTAACAAGCGAAGGTCCAATTTACGAACCGATTAAAAATTTACCTTAAAGCCTCTGCAAATGCCTTTAAATTTTGTGGAATGTCCAAGTGAGAAGTTTTCGAGAAATCCACTGCCACATCCAGACGAAGTCGCGTCGGCTCTTCACCAGGGTGGAAGCAAATGTAAAAAGCGCTGTCGGTACCTTTGAATGCATCCAGAACCATCGAATATCCCAACCAGCTTGCAGTTAGAATATCTTTTATTGCTGCTTTCCCACCGCGTTGGAAATATCCCATATCAACGTGACGTATTTCGTGCTTTATATTCCTACGAGCAAAAATCTCTTCGAGAATTTTTCGTATTTCATCAGCAGTCTTTGGATATCCTTCTGCAACAATTATTCTCGTGTCGCGGTCTCTTTCGCTTATTAAATTCACGAGTTCCTCGTAATCTACTTCATCTGTCGGGAGTATAATATGCTCTGCTCCAGTTGCAACTCCGGCGAAGAAAGCAAGATATCCGGAATCGCGACCCATCGATTCTATGATATAGACACGGCGGTGGGCAGAGGCTGTGTCGCGTATCCATTCAAGCATCTCTAAACTTTTGTCTATTGCGCTATAGAAACCAATTGAATAGCCATAATTGTTGCAAACGTCATTGTCTATCGAGCCAGGTGCAACGAGAATTTTTGTTCGCAGTCCCTTTTCGTTGATGATATTATTTATGACATTTGCTGCGGCTAAGCTTCCATTGCCGCCAATTAAAAACAAATAGTCGAAATAATTATCGTGCAAGTTGAAAGCACAAGCTTCTTGCAAGTCTCTATCATCTTTCAACTCTGGTACTCGCAATGTGCCAAGTATTGTCCCTCCTTGATGTGCAATTCCGGCAGTGTCCTTTTTGTTCATTTTCCTAAAGTTTCCGTCGATAAGACCTCGCCAACCGTCGATTATTCCCCATACAGATGTTGCTGGCTTTAGATTTAAACAACTACGAACCACTGCTCTTATAAAAGCATTCATTCCGGGAGAATCTCCC
>JBKBVP010000337.1:0-2119 GCA_046289495.1 Candidatus Kapaibacteriota bacterium
AAGCAATGCAAGGAGGTAATTTTCCTTTTCTTCTGGCTTGATAATGGCATCTAGTGCTTCCATTTCTGCAACAGTTTTCTTTAGGTCGTCTTGTTTGTTCATAACAAAATAAATCTCTGCTAAGTCCTTGTACAGTTCGTAATCATTAGTGAAACGCGCGGTATTTTTCGCTCTTTCAAAATACTTCACAGACTTTTCAAGGTCGCCGATGTACTCCTTTTCATTAATTTTATTTTCCTCTATTTGTCGTTTCTGTATGATAGCAACCTTATTTTTGTAAGCAGCGGCACAGTTTCTAATAACTATATCATAGTTTGGGTCGATTTCCAAAGCTTTCTCGTATTGGGAAATTGCATCATCATATTTCCCAAGTTGTAAAAGTATATCCCCGTAGATTGCATAGTAAAGTTTGTTCTTCGGGTCCTGCTTTATCAATGATTGAGCATATTTGATTGCTTCATCCTGTTTATTCTCTAATTGATAGATACTCACTAAAAAGGCATTAGCTTCTGAGTTGTCTGGTTCGAGAGAGAGAAGCAACTTTATATACTTGACAGCATTGTCGTAGTCTTTTCGATTAAAATATGTTTGAGCCAAAGCTGCAAAAGGCATAGAATTTAATTCAGTAGGTTGCTCTTTTTCGTCATTGAGCCAATGCTTCGGTGGATTCACTCGCCAACCAAAAATTGTAAAGAAACCCGCTTTGTCGCTGGAATATACATAAGTTTCCTTACCCTGTAAATCGAATCTATCGATTAATATAGAATCTCTTTCGGGTGAGAATCGTATACCCCGAGTAGATATTGGCTTTCCCACCTTGGAGATGAAATCTTCTCTAGGCATTTTCAAGTAGATTCCATAATCTTTGGATAAATTCATTTCTTCTTTTAATATATCTGCATATAGAGCATAAAATTTCATAGCATTACTTGTGTCACCTTTGATTTCATAGGCTTGAGCTATAAGTGGGTAGAAATCATATACTTGTGAGCGAACGGTAATTCCAGCTGTGAAAATGCAAATTGCAGAATCTAAAAATTTTTCATTTCGGCTACCAAAGTATCGGTTAAACATATCGATACCAAAGTTGTAACATAATCTCCAGAGATTTCCTTTAAACTGTTCGGCTTGAATTCGCAGCCTAAAATCTTTGGTTTGTGCAATAACTGAATCGGAGCTAACAATAGCTTTTGCAGCACCCATAAAGTCGTACTTCAACTGACGAACTTCGGCAAGGTAAATGTAAGCCTCTGCATTATTGGGATTGTTCCTAATTTCTTTTTCCAGATTAAGTTCAGCTTTGTCAAGGTCTTTGTTGCGGATTGCAAGCTTTGCAGTTGTCATTTCTGGTGATTCACACTGAAAACTTTGAGATAAAATGGCAAGTAGAAGAAATGTTCCAATTACAATAATCTTCTTTTTCACTTTATACCTCGAATTTATTAAAATCAAAATACAAAGTTACTAAATAGATGTAAAATTTGATTTTAAAGGGTTAGTTTTTTTACGTAAATTTTTTCCTCAATGTTGTTGGAATTTTTAAATACTCCTATGAAGAAGGCTTTCGAATCGTTAGAAGTTTTAAGAGCTGGCACAAAAAGATAAATAAATTCATCTGGAAATTTTTCGGAGATATTTTCATAAAAAGTAATCGCCTGGTCAAAATCATTAAAGTATTTAATCAGTTCGATTTTGCCCTCTGGTAAGCAGACAAGAGGGTAATCATATGAAAATCCAAAAAAATATTTTCCAGGAAGATCTATTTCTTCGCGCGGTATCAATGTTTCAATTTCTACATCAGAATTGCCCAGACTTCCTAACTTTCTTGCAGAAAAGTAAGACAAGTCAATTATTTTGTTACTAATGAAAGGTCCTCTATCGTTGACCCTTACTAAAATTACTTTTCCGTTTTGTAGATTCCTAACGCGAAGAACAGTACCAAACGGAAAATATCTATGAGCAGCTGTTAACTTATTCATATCATAAATTTCACCACTAGCAGTGCGCCTATTATGAAATTTTCTACCATACCAAGAGGATTTACCTCTTTGTTGGGAATAAAAAAATTCGGATATATCATAATCAGCAATATTTGTGCTTATATTTTGGTCAAACTTTT
>JBKBVP010000338.1:0-2117 GCA_046289495.1 Candidatus Kapaibacteriota bacterium
CCACCCATTCCGCCGCCGCCCATAGGGGGCATTGCAGATTTTTCTTCCGGTTCGTCAGCAACTACACATTCCGTAGTTAATAATAGAGATGCTACAGAAGCAGCATTTTCTAATGCAACACGAGCAACCTTAGTTGGGTCGATTACTCCACTTTCATACAAATCCTCAAATTCTTCTGTCTGAGCATTGAAACCAAAGGAGCCACTCCCTTCTTTAATCTTATTTATGATAACAGATGGCTCTAAACCGGCGTTGGCAACTATTTGACGTGCGGGTTCTTCTAAAGCTCTTCGAATGATATCTATGCCAATTTTTTGGTCTTCGTTCTCGGGCTTCAAACTATCTAAAACATGCAAGCAACGCAAATAGGCAACACCACCACCTGGAACGATACCTTCCTCGACTGCCGCTCGTGTTGCGTGCAAAGCATCCTCGACGCGGGCTTTCTTTTCCTTCATTTCCACTTCTGTAGCAGCACCAATTTTGAGGACAGCCACCCCACCGCTGAGTTTCGCAAGTCGCTCCTGCAATTTCTCCTTGTCGTATTCACTCGTGGTCTTCTCAATTTGTATCTTTATTTCGTTTATTCTCTTCTTTATATCCTCGGGTTTGCCAGCACCCTCGACAATTGTTGTGTTGTCCTTATCAACAACAATTTTCTTTGCTGTTCCAAGGTATGCAAGGGTTGCATTCTCCAGCTTGAAGCCCTTTTCCTCGCTTATCACTGTTCCATTTGTAAGTATCGCAATGTCTTCAAGCATTGCTTTGCGCCTATCACCAAATCCAGGGGCTTTCACTGCGCAAACTTTCAGTGTACCACGTAGTTTGTTTACGACCAATGTTGCCAAAGCTTCGCCCTCTACATCCTCCGCTATGATTAACAATGAGCGACCAGATTGAGATATTTTCTCTAAAATCGGCAATATGTCCTTCACTGCAGATATCTTCTTGTCGTGAATTAAAACATATGGATTCTCCAACACTGCTTCCATTGTTTCTGCATCGGTAACAAAATAGGGCGACAAGTAGCCACGGTCGAATTGCATACCTTCGACGACTTCCATCGAAGTTTCCGTTCCTTTTGCTTCTTCGACAGTTATTACGCCATCTTTGCCAACCTTCTCCATTGCGTCGGCAATAAGTTCACCAATTGTCTTGTCGTTGTTTGCTGATATTGAACCAACGTTTGCTATTTGCTTGCGGCTTTCGACAGTCTTGCTGATGTTCTTCAATTCTTTTGTGATAGCATTAACCGCCGTATCGATTCCACGTTTCAAATCCATTGGGTTTGCTCCAGCGGTTACATTTTTTAATCCCTCGGAAAAGATTACTTGTGCTAGTACTGTAGCTGTAGTTGTTCCGTCGCCAGCAACGTCGCTGGTCTTCGAAGCAACTTCTCTCACCATCTGAGCACCCATATTTTCCACTGGGTCCTCTAATTCAATTTCTTTTGCAACAGTTACACCGTCTTTTGTAACCGTTGGTGCACCAAATTTCTTATCGATTATTACATTTCTTCCTTTTGGACCGAGAGTGACCTTAACAGCGTTTGTTAGTTGGTCTACACCTCGTTTTAATGCACTTCTTGCATCAAAATCAAAATTAATTATCTTGGCTGCCATATCATACCTCCATTATTAATTAAACATAACATTTTGATTTACTTAATGATTGCGAGAATATCACTTTCACGCATAATAAGATATTGCTCTCCGTTGATTTCTACTTCTGTTCCAGAGTATTTTCCGTACAATACCTTGTCGCCAACTTTTACGGTTAAAGGTACAACTTTGCCATCTTCTGTCAACTTCCCAGGGCCAACCGCAATTACCTCGCCTTGCATAGGCTTTTCCTTTGCGGTGTCTGGAATGATGATACCGCCCTTTGTTACTTCTTCTGGTTGAGAGGGTTTAATGATTACTCTGTCGTGCAATGGTGATAGGTTCATCTCTTCTCCTCCTTATTTGTTCTACATCTTAATTAAATCTTTTAGCACTCGATTCAATCGAGTGCTAACTATATAACGTGTTATTATTTTTTTTATTGTAATCTAAAGTGTAAATTTTTCTTTTAATTTTTTGGAAACACAAGGTGGGACAAAATCGCTTACATCTGCT
>JBKBVP010000031.1:0-9303 GCA_046289495.1 Candidatus Kapaibacteriota bacterium
CCAGCAATAACCAAACCAATTACGAATTGTGTTGAAATATCGTCGATGAACTCTAAAAAGGCATAGCGGAAGGATTTTGTAAGCTTTTGGAAAATTTTCTTCCCATTTTCATAGTTGTCTATTTCAATGGATTCAAAGTTTGGAAAGGTTGGAGTTTGTCTTTCTTCATTTTTTTGAACAAATAAGGTTACAATACCGCCAATAATTCCCATCACAAATGCAGCGATTGGTCGGAATAACGCAAAAATAGGACCAAGCAAACCATAAGTAGCAATGATGCTATCGATACCAGTTTGAGGCGTACAAATTAAAAACGACACCACAGAGGGTTTCGAGGCTCCATTCTTTTCCAAGTAGACGCTGGTGGGTACTACTCCACAAGAGCATAATGGCAAGGGCACGCCAAAAAGAGCTGTTTTTATAATTGAACTGATGTTGTTTCGGCTTATTTGCTTTAATATTAACTTCTTCGATACAAATAAATCAAGTATTGCTACAAAGAAAATCCCAAGTAGCAGGTATGGTGCCATCTCGTTGAAAACTATCCAAATCTCTTTAAGTAAATCCATTAAGAAATTTGTCCAAAATGAAATGTTAAACTCGATTTAATTGGATTTTTATTTTTAATTTTTAATTAACAAAGATTTATGAGATTGGTTCGCTTTTATTATCTCTTCGTCATAAAATTTGAAAGTTAACCAAGTACAGAGTACAAAGGTAGTTATTTAGTGACCATCGATGTATTTCAATCCTTTGTATCCAATGTCGTTTCTGTGATACTTGTTTTCGAAATGAATCAAAGATGTGCCTTCGTATGATTTATCAATTGCTTGTTTCAATGTATTCCCAATCCCTACTACTCCTAAAACCCTGCCTCCGTTGGACAATAGTTTGTCGTTTACGAGAATTGTTCCAGAGTGGAATACAAAACAGCCTGATTTCTCGGCATCCTCGATACCTGTGATTTCGAATCCTTTTTCGTAGTTGTCCGGATATCCTCTCGAAGCCAATATTACGCAACAGCTGAATTTGTTGAGGTAGCAATCATAAAAATTGCTATCCAATTTGCCCAACGATGCTGAATAGAGCAGGGAAGCAAAGTCCCCTTGAATTAATGGAAGCACAGCTTGAGTCTCGGGGTCACCAAAGCGACAGTTGAATTCGACTACCTTTGCTTTGCCGTCCTTTATCATTAGCCCAGCATATAGACAGCCAATGAATGGAAAGCCTTCGTTTGCCATACCATGGATTGCGGGTCTAATAATCTCATCTTCGATGTGTTTCAACACTTTATTGTCGATCAAAGGAGTAGGGGAGATGGCGCCCATACCGCCGGTATTTTTTCCCCTGTCGCCATCTAAGCTTCTCTTGTGGTCTTGGGACGATGGTAGCAAAACATATCGTTCGCCATCAGTTATTGCAAGGATAGATGCTTCTTCCCCATTCAAATATTCCTCGATAACCACCTTTTTGCCTGCCTCGGAAAATTCTCCAGAGAACATTTTTTGGACAACAGACTTTGCTTCCTCTTGCGATTCACAAACAACGACACCTTTGCCAGCTGCCAAGCCATCTGCTTTGACCACGATTGGAGTATTAATGCTTTCGATGTATTTAATTGCTTTTGTGACGTCCTCGTAAGAAAAGGATTTATATTTGGCAGTAGGAATGTTGTATTTATACATAAAATCTTTTGCAAAAGACTTCGACGCTTCTATCCGAGCTGCGAGTGTCGAGGGCCCAAACACTGGTATGCCTTTCGATCTTAAAACATCGCCGATTCCTTTTGCCAAAGGCTCTTCTGGCCCGACTACGACAAAGTCTATTTTCTCGTCGATGCAAAATCTGGCTATCTCTTGGAAATCCTTTTCATTGATGTTCACATAGTTTGATAATTTTCTAATTCCAGCATTTGTGCTTGGCGTGTAGATTTTAACATCCGAGTCAGAGTTCAAAAGTCTCCAAGCAAGGCAATGCTCACGACCACCATTGCCAACAAGTAAGATTTTCATCTTCAAATCAAAAAAACAAAATTAGCATAATTATGAGTAATTTCACAAAACAAATCTTTTCATATTTGGTGAGCACATCTCGATTGGAGCAGGGATCTGGCAAATGGTCGGTATGGAGCACTTTTGGTCGAAACCAGAGGCGACTCTGGGTTGCGACATATACTCGAAACTGAATCCAGACAAACGCTGGTATCGTTTTTAAGATGTTCTCGAACATGCCCACCGATCGACCGCCAATAGTCTGTCCCTGCTTTCCTAAACCTTTCGGGCGGGCGAGCGGTCGGGGGAACCAATTCCACAACAAGAAAGCAAGACCTGAAAATTGTGACATTTCTTGTGTATAATTAGCCAGAGGCCCGACGAAAATGCGGGATATTTTACAGGAAATTAGACCATATATGCAAACGGAAGCAAACTTCGGCCTTAGATGCGGAAGAAAATACATCCTACTTTTTAGTTTTAGTAACCTTTTTTGTAAGCTTATGAAAAAACTTTTTGAAAATATGCAAAAATTTCCACACAAATGATTCGACTATTTCTTGAGGAAAACAATTTTTATTTCAGAGAATCCATTCAACTGCAAGCGATAAAAATAGCACCTACGTGGGTAGTTATTGCATCGAAGAGTGCCAAAAGCTCTCCAGCTGGCATTTTACCGTTGACAAGCGTAACAATTTCGTTTTCCAAATCGTCAAATAATATCAAGGTCACGTATTAATTCTTTGAAATTTCGATTCTTATTGTCGTAGTTGTATTTACTGTATTAGGATAATTTTAGAAAAGTAACACCTCACCTGGTATCGCTCTATCATAAATAACATAGAGTGTCACTTTCCCTTGCGAAACTTTACAAACCCTCCTCCAATTGTTCCAATCCATCTGGTACCATGTCTATCTATTTCTATTGCAGTAATCCAATTACTTCGAATAGGTGAATTTGAAGTATCGTAAACAGTCCAATTATCACCATCAAACTTTGCAATCCCACCATCAAATGTCCCAATCCATATGTTATCCATTTCATCTATTCTAATTGTATTTACAACATTACTAGGCAGACCTAAAGACCAACGATTGAAGTCTTGGGATAGAATACCAGTATCTGAAATCACATATTTAGACAATTCAGAAGCAAAAGAGTTGTAAACATCCCAATTCACTCCATCAAACTTTGCAAGACCTCCTCCAGCTGTTCCAATCCACTTGTTTCCATTCCCATCTATTGCTATGGCAGTAACATGGTTACTTGGTAGTCCTGAATTAGAAGTGTCGTAAACAGTCCAATTTACCCCATCGAACTTTCCAAGTCCTTTGCCAGTTCCAATCCATTTATTCCCTAACTTATCTATAACTATGGAATTTATATAATTACTTGGTAAACCAGAATTAGAAGTGTCGTAAACAGTCCATTTTCGTCCATCAAACTTTGCAAGACCTCCTTCATCTGTTCCAATCCACTTGTTTCCATTCCCATCTATCGCTATGGCAGTAACATAGTTACTTGGTAGACCTGAATTAGATGTATCGTAAACAGTCCATTTCACTCCATCGAACTTTACAAGTCCTATAGTTGTCCCAATCCATTTGTTCCCCTCTTCATCTATCGTGATAACATTAATCTTATTACTTATCAAATCAAAATTTGTGGGGTTGAACACCGTCCAATTTACTCCATCATATTTTACAAGTCCTCCCCCTGTTGCAATCCATTTGTACTCTTGCTTATCTATCGCTACAGCAAAAATCCAATTAAGACCATAAAGTGATGGATTGGAAACAGACCAATTTGTATAATCATCAATTTTTTCTACCCCGTGCTTTGAACCAATCCATTTACAGCCTTCTTCATCAATTACTACAACAAGAACATCGTTACTTGATAGAATTGAATTAGAAGTATCATAAACAGTCCAGTTCAGTCCATCGAACTTTGCAAGACCTCCTCCATTTGTCCCAATCCATTTATTCCCTTGCCCATCTATAGCTATGAAATTAACACCATTACTCGGTAGTCCAGAATTTGAAGTGTTGTAAACAGTCCAATTCACTCCATCAAACTTTGCAAGCCCTCCTCCATCTGTTCCAATCCACTTGTTTCCATTCCCATCTATTGCTATGGCAGTAATATGGTTACTTGGTAGACCTGAATTAGATGTGTCGTAAACAGTCCATTTCACTCCATCGAACTTTGCAAGGCCTCCTTTACCAGTTCCAATCCACTTGTTATTTTGGGGATCAATTGATATGTTTTTAACATTATCATCAGGCAGGGCAGAATTTGAAGTGTTGTAAACAGTCCAGTTCACTCCATCGAACTTTGCAAGGCCCCCTCCATTCGTCCCAATCCATTTATTCCCTTGCTCATCTATCGCTATGGCAGTAACATGGTTACTTGGTAGTCCAGAATTAGAAGTGTTGTAAACAGTCCATTTCACTCCATCGAACTTTACAAGGCCCCCTTTATTAGTACCAATCCACTTGTTCCCTTGGGCATCTATCGCTATAGCATCAATCCAATCATCTGGCAAGCCAGAATTTGCTTTGTTATAATGAACCTCATCACCTCTTAATATATTTAACTTTATAAGCTTATTAGCTAAACCAATCCAAAGGTATTTACCTTCAATTGCAAGTGCCCGTGCTTGTTTCCAAGTGGTGAAGTTGATCTGTTCAGTATTACGTGAACATGAAAAATTGAAAATAAAGACAACAATAGTTAGAAAGAATAAAACACTCTTTTTCATTACTTTTTTATCTTTTATGGTTTTACTTATCTTAAAATTATCAAAATAATTTAATTTGTAATAAAAATTCAAATATTAAACAATTTCATCGACAATATTTTTGTAAATTAATTATTAAGTAGTATCTTCCTTACATCAGAGAATTTATCAAATGTAAAAATAAAAAATTACACACATTCGGGCAATCCACCTTTGAAGAAGAAGAGGACGGTATTATCTCCAGCTGGCATTTTGCCGTTGACGAGCGTGGCAATTTCATCTTCCAGCACGTCAAACACTTTGAGTGTTATGTACAAGGCTTTTGGTTTTGAAATGGACATTGTAGTAAATGAATTAAATGTATTCGGAAAGTGCTGGAAGAGTTAAAAATCAAGTTGATAAGTATTATTTTTCCAACAATAGAAGATTTATTTGGCATTGGATGTGTTTCAAAAAATTACCACATCAAATCGTTTGCATCAATTACTTCGGAGGGTTCATCACCCTGTTACCAAGAGAACTAAATAACATAAAGTAGCTATATTTCTTTTCATTTTTGCTCCAACCTCAATACGAAATTCATTAAAATAGTTTTCAATAATTTGTAATTTTAAATTTAGAGTATTAAAATTTAGATTTAGAAGATAATCCTTTCTTAAAATAAGATTTCTTTTTTTATTTAATTTTGAACTTTTTATGGTTTATAAAAATGAGAAACGTTAGAGTACCTCGTGGTACACAATTGACTTGTAAAAACTGGCAGATCGAAGCTGCCTATCGAATGATACAGCATAATCTCGACCCCGAGAATGCTGAAAAGCCCGAGCAATTAATTGTCTACGGCGGATATGGCAAAGCCGCTCGAAATTGGGAATGCTTCGATGCTATTTTGGATACATTAAAGAATATGGAGCCCGACGAAACTCTTCTGGTTCAATCTGGAAAGCCAGTAGCAGTTGTCCAAACCTATACACTTGCCCCACGGGTAATTATAGCCAATTCGAATCTTGTGCCAAAGTGGGCAACTTGGGATGAATTTCGCCGCTTGGATAAATTAGGATTGATTATGTATGGCCAGATGACTGCTGGAAGTTGGATTTACATTGGCACTCAGGGCATACTGCAAGGGACATACGAAACTTTCGCTGCCGTTGCTCGAGAGCATTTCGGTGGCGACCTTTATGGGCGCTTCCTTCTTACAGCTGGTATGGGTGGTATGGGTGGAGCCCAACCGCTTGCTGCTTATTTCGCTGGTGCAGCCTCTTTGACTGTTGAAATAGATGAAAGGAGAATCGACAAAAGAATACACGATGGCTATTGCCAGTTAAAAGTTCATAGCTTAGACGAGGCTTTGTCTATTGTTTTGAAAGCAAAAGAGGAAAAGCGTGCTGTCTCTGTTGGTTTGGTTGGCAATGCTGCAGAGATACATCCAGAAATTCTTCGCCGTGGGATTATCCCCGATGTTGTAACAGACCAAACTGCTGCTCACGACCCCTTGAATGGATACTATCCCGCTGGCTATACGAAGGAAGAAGCAGATAAGCTTAGGATTGAAAATCCAGAGAAATATTTAGAAGAAGCGTATAAGTCCATCGCTATCCACGTTCGGACGATGATTGAGTTTAAAAATCGCGGATCTATAGTATTCGACTACGGTAATAATATTCGTGGGATAGCAAAAGAATACGGTGGTGTAGAGAATGCCTTTTCCTTTCCTGGTTTTGTACCTGAGTATATCCGACCATTATTCTGCGAAGGCAAGGGGCCATTCCGTTGGGTTGCATTGTCGGGGGACCCCAAAGACATTTACAAAACAGACGAAGCAATAATGGATACTTTTCCGAATGATACTGCCTTGCATCGTTGGATAAAAAATGCACAGAAGCACGTTCGATTTCAAGCGTTACCAGCGCGAATTTGCTGGCTTGGTTACGGGGATAGAATGAAGGCTGGGCTTCTTTTCAATGAATTAGTACGCAATGGGGAAGTCTCTGCGCCAATAGTCATTGGGCGAGACCATTTGGATTGTGGTTCAGTCGCATCACCATACCGCGAAACAGAAAGTATGAAGGATGGCTCCGATGCCATAGCCGATTGGGTTTATTTTAATTTTGCTTTGAATGCAATAGGGGGTGCCAGTTGGGTTTCTTTCCATCAAGGTGGCGGTGTAGGAATGGGTCTTGCTTTGCATGCTGGAATGGTTGTGGTTGCTGATGGCACCGACGAGGCAGAAATTAGATTAAAGCGAGTGCTCACATTCGACCCAATGACCGGTATTATTAGCCACGCCGATGCTGGTTACGAAAAAGCTATTGAAAATGCAAAAAAGTTTGGCATAAAAATTCCTATGTTAAAATTTTAATTTATTTGAAACTTTTTAGTTCATTTTGTGTCTATATATTTTAAAGTGGTGGAAAAATTTTTAAATGTTTATAGATATTTTAAATTACACCATAAAACGAGGGGCTATGGATTTTTAATACTGTTTTGTTGAATTAAGTAAGATATGACAAAAGGAGCGAATAATGCGACATTTTTACGGAATTTTTGCTGACATTTTGTCGAGGCTTAATTTTACCCTCGGAAAATGGTGTAATTTAAAATAAAGGAGGTCCTATGGATTTACAATCGCAAATCGAGCAACTATTCAAAACCGACCGAAAGAAGTTTCTTGGGTTCATACGCCAACGCGTTCGTAGCCAAGAAGAAGCCGAAGACATCTTGCAAGATGTGTTTGCAAATGTTCTCGCAGCCTCGCAGCAGATGCAAAAGCCCATCGAGAACATTGCCTCGTGGGTCTTCACTGCTATTAGAAATAGAATTATCGATTCCTACAGAAAGAAGCGTGCCGATACATTCTCGGATATGCAACTTCCAAGCTCATCCGACGACCCAACGGACTCGTTCGAAAGCTTCATTTCGGACAAAACATCCGACCCAGACACTGAATTACTTCGCAAGACTATTTGGGAGCGTGTGCAAGAAGGTTTGGCAGAACTGCCTCCTGAACAACGCGATGTCTTCATCAAAAATGAATTTCAAGGGATTTCCTTTCGTGAAATGTCGGAAGAAACTGGTGTCAACATAAATACTCTTTTAGCTCGCAAGCGTTATGCTGTGCTTCACCTCAGAAAAAAGCTAAAAGAGATTTACGATTCGATGAATGGTAACTAGTTTCTCTCTCGAATTAAGTCCAAAAGGCAGTCGCTCGACTGCCTTTTGGCTTTTATGAGTACACTGAGCTTCTAAACTTATGGATTTGCAATAAATTCCCTTGCTTTTGAAATGCCCGCTCCTTCACGTATTATTTTGAAATCATCCGTTGTCATATCAATAATTGTTGACTCCCCTACAAAGTTATAATCATCAGTTTTAACGGCAACATCGACTAAGTTTAGAAATTTTTCCAAAAGCTCCTCGGGATGTGGATATTCAAAACCATCTATTTTTGCACTAATAGAGATAATTGGAGAGCCCAACTCATCGAGCAATGCCTGTGATAGCGTATGGTCTGGCACGCGAATTCCTGCGGTTTTCCTTTTCGGGTCTTGCGCATAGCGTGGTACTTCTTTAGAGGCGGGAAGAACAAAAGTGTATGGACCCGGAATTAATTTTTTGATTACTTTATAAGCCAGATTGCTTACCTTTGCAAATTCTGAAATATTGGACAAATCGCGGCAAAGGAACGTTAGTGCTTTGTCTTCGGGTATGTTTCTTATCTGTCGAATCTTTTGAATTGCGTCTTTATTGGCAAGAGCACAGCCAAGCGTAAATCCTGTATCTGTTGGGTAGATAATAACTCCACCCTCGTACAATACCTCGCAGACTTTCTGCAGTTTTCTTTTCTCCGGATTTTTGGAATGAATTGTGTAAACTAATGCTGGCATAATATCTCCTTTTATGAATTATCCGATATGTTTTCTTGAACCTTTGATTTTCTCATAAATGAAATATAAAAAGGAATCCCTAACAAAACAAGTAATGTGCCAAAGATAGAATTGATGAATTCTGTTCGACCTTGCCTGTACATCTCTATGTCGTTGTAAATTGTGAAGATAATAAACACAAACGCAAAAATAACAAAAATCGCTGGCACGAAGGGATAACCCGGTACTTTGTACTTTCTCTCCACTTCGGGCATTTTTTTTCGTAAGACAAACACACCTATTCCTCCCATTGCATAAAAAAACCAGCTTACAAATATTAGCATATCTGTGAGAATGTCGAATGTTCCAGTCAAAACTAATAAGCTTGACCAAACTGCCTGAAAAATCAATGATTTCGACGGGGTGCGGAAACTTGGATGGACATAGGCTATGCTTTTGAAAAAAAGACCTTCTTTTGCCATTGAGTAATACAAACGGGCACTCACCATTATCGTTCCGTTTGAAGTTCCGAAAGTCGACACCATAACAGCAACAGCAATAAATGTTCCGCCAAACAAACCAAGCACTTTGCTTGCGGTCTCTGTGGCAACTAATTCTGATTTTGCAATTTCCTCGATGGGTAGTAAATACAGATATGCCGAGTTAATTAATAAGTAGACTACGATAACAATCAAAGTACCG
>JBKBVP010000339.1:0-2111 GCA_046289495.1 Candidatus Kapaibacteriota bacterium
GAACAATAAGTTTTAAAATTTTTGCGAGTGATACTCCGCTTTCACATTTTAGAAGACCTTTATCTTTATCAAACAAAATGAAATGATTCAAACCAGAGGTGTCGATTAGTGTGCCGTCTTGAATCAAGCAGGTATCACCATAGCTTCTTCCTAATCCGTAAGGTAGTACTTTTGAGCTGTCGGAAAAGATGTCGGTTTCAGTGCGCCAATTAATTTTCTTTACTCTACTTGGACTTATTTTGGGATACAAACCCCAAGAGAGATATTGTTTCATAAAATTATTGCTGAAATCCAGACAATTATCATCATGAGCAATGTAAAGAGAAAAATTGGATTCCTTAGAATAACCAGCACAGGATCGTAGTCTATGTTTTTGTTCTTTGCATAGTTCCACAGCATTGCCAGCCAGAACAGTAAAAGAAATGCATCGAACCAAAGCAATGATGGTGATTTGTAAAGGCTATTTACTTTTTCACTATTTATGTAAAGAATCAACACAATGATTGATGCAAAAGCGCTATTGACACCAAGAATTTGAAAAAAGTCCAACGAGTCGATACTGTAAGGTCTACCGTGTGTATTTGCTTCAGAATTAGCAATCAAATTCAACTCCACATAACGTTTGAGTGTTGCCAGCGACAGAAAGAAAAAGATAGAGAATGCCAGTAGCCAGTTTGATACAGGTACGTGGGTTGCCAGACTTCCGGCGATAATTCTTAAAACATAGAATGTTGAAAGTAAAAATATATCTGTTATTGGAATGCGCTTTGCAAAAAAAGAATAAACAAGATTCAACAGGATATACACAATGCAAATTAATGTGAATCCACTGTTTATTGACAATGCAAGTGCAATACCAACCGCAAGTAATAAAAAACAATAGAAAAAAGCAGTGTAGGCAGAAATTAGACCACTTGGTATTGGTCTAAGTTTCTTCGAAGGGTGCTTTCTGTCGTTTCTTATATCTACAATATCATTAAAAATGTAGACAAAGGAAGCCACAAGAGAAAACGAGACAAAGGCTAAGGTGGACCGGCCGATTATTGAAATGCTGCCGAATTCGTGTGCCAGTATTAATGGTAAGAAAAGCAATAGGTTTTTAATCCATTGATGTAACCTGATTAATTTGAAAAAGTCCTCAATTTTTGTACGGTAACTTAGTAAATTGCCAGAAAAATTTTTTCGCTTCTGAAGAAGTAAATTGATTGTTTTACCATTAGAAACAAGTAGAGATTTCTTTGCAATTTTCCAAATTGGCAAGTCGGCTATAGAATCCCCGATGTAGATAAACCTATTTCGGCCAAATTTTTGCTCGAGAAACTTAGCCTTATTTTTCCCTTTCAAATTAAGATTTGAGTTGGAACCATAGACTTCGTCGAATAGTTTTAAATAATTATTAATGCCATTTGCGATTTTAATATTCGAGGCAGTTACAAGAACTAATCTGTTTCCTTTTTCTTTTTCTTGTTTCAAATAACTCAGCACTTCTTCACGAATTGGTATTTCACTATAGTCTAAATGAACATTTTCGGATAATTTTTCTTTTAAATATTGTTTGGATTTTAGTAGCCAAAAGAGAATATGAAAAAATGCAGTAGGTTTCTTTTTAAGAAACGAAACAATTTGTTCGACAAGAATATCTGTTGAAATCAAGGTATAATCAAGGTCTACACAAATTACATCAGCTTCTTTTTGGTTCATATTTACGAAAAAAACAAAAATACTGAATTATTCAATAATCGATGCATTAATGGTGGGACTTTGCACTTGGAATTGGATTTAAATTATCCCTAGGATTTAAAGTAATTTGTTGCAATAGAATTTTAAATACTAATATTTCATAATCTGCTCGATAGCGGAATAAACTTTATCCTCTGTCACTAATACGAAATTTTCATAGTTGGGATGATAAGGGATGTGCGAGTCGTGCGAGGCAACCCGAATTATTGGTGCATCTAAATATTTGAAAGCAATTTGGGAAATTGTGGCTGCAATTTCAGCACCAAAGCCATTTGTCCAAGTATCCTCGTGAACAATCATCAATTTATTTGTTTTTTGAACAGATTGTAATACTAAGTCCTTGTCCCAAGGGATAATTGTCCTCAAATCTA
>JBKBVP010000340.1:0-2090 GCA_046289495.1 Candidatus Kapaibacteriota bacterium
TGGGTTTGTTTTAAGATAAGCAGGTAATATGAGTAAAGAACTGAACCAAGCGGGAACAACCCAGCAAAGAATATTATTAGTCCCGTTATTAAGTTATTGATTTTTTGTTTTTCGTAGTATTCGGTAATTATTTTCATAGTATTTTAGGGAGAAGGCAAAACTGGTGGTTTCTCTTCGGATTTTTCTTTCTTCTGAACCTCAATTTTGGACACTAAAATACTAGGCGAAGCTGCCGAGACTGGAACAGGTCCTGATTCTGCACCGCAAATTCCATTAAATACTTCCAAATCATCAGCTGTGGTTGCAATGTTGGAAAAAGTTGTCAGTGGAGTGCCAATTAAATCTACACCGCGCACCAATTCATCGGGTCGTCCATCTACATAGACTTTGTACACAACTATTGGTAAAACATTAAAAGCATTTGGCATAGTTCTACTGGTAAAAGTAAAGCCCCCTTCAACTTTTTCAAAAAGTAATCCGTATTCTTTCCCTTGTCTTTTGGATTCATCGATTAACATTTCCCTCAACTTTGAAAAAGGAACTTTTTTAGTGGATTCGACTATTAAGTTCGATTGTCTTGCAACAGCTCGGTAGCCATAATTTTTTCTTCCGTGGCCATTAGATTTTGGAAAATTCTCGATGGGAGAGCGCGACATAATGAAATTTTTGAAAATTCCGTTTTCAATACATACAACTTTCTGTGCTTTTACGCCCTCGTCGTCATATTTGTAGAATCCAGATAGCTTGGTGCCATTGAGTTCAGAGATTGTTGGGTCGAAAACAACATCAATAAATTCCGGAAGGACTTGTTTATTAAGGAAGGACTTAAAGGTTTGCGCTGAACGTGGGTCCTTTTGTCGATGACCCTCGGCACGATGTCCTAATATTTCATGGAAGAAGACACCAGAGGCTTCGCCTTTGAGTATGGCTGGTCCAGAGTATGTTTCCATCAGGGGGGCTTTGGTTAGTCTTTGTAATTTGTCGATTAATTCGACCAATGCAGATTTAATTGAATCCTCCGTTGGAAGTTCGTCCTCTTTAAAACCGAAAAAGTTCCTGGAAAGATACAGAACCATACCATCTTCAGCTTTGGCTCTGACAAAAATGTTTATTCTAAATTTCGGCTGGTTTTGAGATATTTCGGCCCCTTCAGAATCAACGAAGATTTTGTATTGATTTTCAAACGAGAACGAGATTTTTCCATCGAGTAACCATTTATTTTGACGAAATATGGTAGATACTCTATTAAATATCCTTTCCCATCTGTCCAAATCAATTGTATAAGTCTCACGTGGTTCGAAATAGATTGTGGGTGGGATTTCCTGAGTAAAATCTGCCGAAGTATCTTCTTCTTTGACTTTTAGAGCTCTGCTGGATAGAACACTTTGGTACTGTTTCATTGCGTCCTTATATGTTTTTTCCGTTGCATTCCAGATAGATGTGCGCAACGCTTTTTCATCTCCTTTTAGCGGTAATTTTGTATTTTGAAATGAGGAAAATGAAAATGCGTCGATATCAACTTTATGTGTGTTGTCCAAAATATAATTCCCAACTCTTAAATCTATGTTTAAAATTCTATTCCTTGAATTATTCTTTGTTGCGGTACGACCAAAAGAATTACTAACAGTTGCTGTTTCAATATCGAAGACAATGTAACTAAGGTAGTAAGGAGGATATTGCTCAGTACTTAGCTTTTGAAGAAATCGAGCCAGTTCCTTCTTTAATGAGCTAATAATTATCTTTTCGTCTTGAGCGTGAGTATAATTCGTTGTAAGATAAATGCTAAATAGAAAGGCTATATATACTAACTTTTTCATAATTCTACCTTATTTTCCAAAATGATTTTGTTGATAATATTTAAATTTGCATCCAATTCGTAGACATAAGGTACCCCAGTAGGAATATTCAGTTCTAAAACTTCCTCTTTGGAGAGGTTTTCTAAATACATTACTAATGCACGAAGAGAGTTTCCATGGGCGGAGATAAGAACATTTTTGCCTTGGCGCAACAAAGGTTCAATTTCTTTATGGTAATAGGGCAGAACCCTTTCCTGTGTGTCTTTTAATGATTCACCACCAGGAGGAGCGACA
>JBKBVP010000341.1:0-2068 GCA_046289495.1 Candidatus Kapaibacteriota bacterium
CCGTCGGTTGAGTAGTAGCTTGCCATTCGATAGCCAGAGGCAGGTGAATTATATCTCATATCATTAGCTGCAGCAACGATAACATTTGGATCAAAAGGGTGTCGTGTAATGAATGTCTCGGTCTGACCACCATTAGCATTTACAATATTAATTATTTGAAAACCCGCAGGAGTTAATATCTTTTCTGGGCCTTTACTAAACTGGTCTGCTGGGGGCAGTTCTTTGGGTCGAACAATACTATGTAGAGAATTGTTGTGATGAAATTCTGCTTCAATCAATGGTGGAAGGAATCGATATTCGTATTGAGAAAAAAGTGTATTGCTTATGAGTAAAAACAAAAGTAAAGTTAACTTTTTCATTTTTAGAAACCCCAGATTGAAAATACAAAATTACAAAAATCTGGTAAGTAATAGGGAGTAAAAGCTAAGGTTTTGCTCCAGAGCTGGGATTTGAACCCAGGACCCCCTGATTAACAGTCAGGTGCTCTGACCAGCTGAGCTACTCTGGATTGAGTAAGTGCAAAATTAAAATAAAAAACTTAAATTACCAAACAAAATTAAATTCGTAAGTTTTGGTAAATTTGCAATTTTTAAACTTTTTAATAATTATGAAACTTAGTGAGTATTTTGTTCCGACGCTTAAAGAAGTTCCTTCTGATGCTGTAGTTCCATCCCACCGGTTAATGCTACGTGCTGGATTAATTCGTCAAGTCTCTGCCGGTGTATTTTCGTGGTTGCCTCTTGGTTTTAGAGTATTGAACAAAGTAATAATTATACTTCGAGAAGAAATGAATGCCATAGGTGGTCAGGAATTTTTACTGCCTGCATTAAATCCCATTGAAATTTGGGAACAAACCGGCAGAGTAGAGGCTATGGGAGATGTTTTGTTTCATTTAAAAAATCGAGAAGGAATTGTCCTTGCACCAACTCACGAGGAAATTATAACATATCACGCAAAGCAACATATCCAATCTTACAAGGATTTACCTCAAATTTGGTATCAAATTCAAACGAAATTCCGCAATGAGCCGAGACCTAAATCCGGAGTTCTTCGTTGCAGACAATTCATTATGAAAGATTCTTATTCTTTGGATACCACTTGGGATGGATTAGACCGAAGTTACAACAAACATCTCGAAGCATATAAAAAAATCTTTTCGCGATGCAAATTAAACTTTTTTATTGTCGGGGCGTCCAGCGGTGCAATGGGTGGCTCCCAGTCCCAAGAATTTATGATTGAATCCGATGCTGGCGAGGATGTTTGTGCAGTCGCACCAAGTGGCTATGCCGCTAACCTTGAAGTTGCTACTTCTAAACTTCCACCAGTCGGAAGAAAGGACTACTGTCCACCAATTGAAAAATTCCCAACACCAAATGCTAAAACAATAGACGACCTAATTGAGCAATTCGGTTTCGACGAGAACAGCCTTGCAAAATCTGTTGTCTATATAATAGATAGTGAACCTGTATTAATTCTGATGCGAGGGAACGACGAGCTCAACGAAAGTAAGTTGCAAATCGCCTTTGGCACGAATAAATTTCGTCCGGCAACACCCGATGAATTACTTCAAATAACTGGAGCAAATGCTGGCTCGATTGGTCCTGTCGGTCTAAAAAATAAAATTAAAATTGTTGCAGACAATCTACTCCAGAATGCAAATTGCCTTGTCAGTGGCGCAAACGAGGATGGATTCCACTTAAAAAACATCGATTTAGTACGAGACACCAAAATTGATGCATATTTCGACCTAAGGACTATTCGAGAGGGAGAACCTTGTCCCATTGCCGGCACTCCTATCAAAATTATTAAAGCTATCGAACTTGGCCACATATTCAAGCTCGGCACAAAATATTCAGAGGCATTGCAAGCAACATTTCTCGACCAATATGGTGTGCAAAAACCCATTATTATGGGAAGTTACGGCATAGGCGTAGAAAGAATTATCGCATGTTACATTGAACAAAATCATGACGAACACGGTATTATTTGGGATTATCCATTATCACCTTTTGATATCCACATCATTTCAATCAATATAAAATCGAACAAAGTTGCTGAAAAAGCCGAC
>JBKBVP010000342.1:0-2056 GCA_046289495.1 Candidatus Kapaibacteriota bacterium
TGGGAATGGACAGCACCCTCCAAGCCAGCACCAATTGCAATAGCCAATTTCACAAGTAAACGAGTTTTACTGTCTAATTTTGAACTAGTATTTAACAACTCACCGAGTCTTTCATATGCAGAGAAAATCTCTGGAAAATCCTGCTGAAATTTTAAATACTTTTCTGGTAGTTCATGCATAAAAATCTCCGTTTTTTGTTAAACATAAAAAACCGTCACTGAGAACAAATGACGGTTTGAAAATCATGTAATTCATTTGTTCTCCTTTGCAAACACGGCAGGCGTTGCCGTTTCCAACAACACCCTATCGGCTAAGGAACCATATTGATGTTTCAACTTAGGTTCCAAAGCTCGGAGAAACATTTAAAAAATCTCAAAGAACTTCTCTGTCATCAGAGCTAAATTTTTGTATAATTTATTATTTGTTATAGACTTTATTTTTTCTGTAAACTGCGGAATCCAAGATTTTACATACAAATTTAGAAATTCTTTCCGTTTGGCACCCCAATCAATATTCGGATATTCATCGTTACCAAAATTTTCGGAGTATAGTAGGTAGTGGAGAAACTGTAAAACAACAACGATATTATCGGGTAAATCACGAACATTTTCGTCAAAAAGAAGTCCACACTCATTGTAAAAGTTTAAAATTTTTTGTGTACTCTTCCCATTTAAAGTATAGTTCTCAAGATAGACCGAAGCATATGGATGTGCAACGACTCCAAATGGTCCCAGGAATGTTTTTGAATATTCTTGCATTAACTCCAATTCGGAAGCATTTCTTAAGTAATAAAAAATTTCGACAGCGTATGAATACAACTCTTCGTCTAAATCTTTGGAAGTTTTAAGGAAGAGTTCCAAGAATTTATTGTTGCAAAATAAATCGACATCTGGTTCACAATAGAACACTGTCAAAAAATTTAAAAAGTCTATTTTAGTTGAGATATTCTCCACTACCTACCAAATTATTAATGACTTACTACGATGTTTTGAGATTCAACAAAATCACTGCAACTTAAAACACAAATATAAGTACCAGAGGCTAAATTTCCAGCTATAAATTTGAAATCCAAAGTTCCTTTCGTTATAAATTCGTCATCCAAAAGAACTTCTACTATTTGACCAGCGGAATTGAATATCTTTAACGAATATTTGTTGTCTTTGGGAATTATACACTGAATATTGGTAAAGAAATCCACTGGATTTGGGTAAATTTTAATGTGTTGTTCTATTTTGGGTTTAGTTGAATTTGCTTTGTCCTCCACAGAAAGAATTGGATTATTGTAATCTCTGATGTAATAGACATTTGGCTTTGTACCAGCTTCGTCGTCGGCAAGAAATTCACCTTTGTTATTCTTTAGCCTTTTAGCGGGGTAGATTGCGATCAATTTAGAAACCTCGGAATTTGGGTCGTCGAAATCGCCAAAAATTCGTGCTTGGGCAGGACAAGACTCCACACAATATGGTAATTCACCTTTTGTAATTCTGTGATGACACAACATACACTTTTCGACAATACCACTTCTACGAACTGCTTCATAATCTGGATGATTAAACTCGTTCATATTTGGTGGGATAGCACCAGCCTTTTGAGATACTTCAAATCCAGATGAGGTACAATTTGGAATCCACTCGGACTTGTTGCGCCAGAATGATTGCGTATATTCATCATCAGGATTGTAGCTAATTACAGAATATTGAACCCCAGCTGTTTCAATGTTTTTATCGCTATAAGGACATGCAATTATGCATCTTTGGCAACCTATACAACGCTCCGCATTGTGCAAGGTTATACCTTCGTCAGATTTAAACATTGCTTTAGGGTTGACCGGGCATGCCTCAACGCAAGGGGCATCACTGCAATGATTACATAAAGTCGGGAGGGTCACTACTTTGGTGTTTGGAAAAGTACCCGTTGTTAAACTTAGATAGTTTGCCCAGTTGTAGTACCTTCCATTCGAGTAGTTTTGAGTATTATTTTCTGTTTTACAAGCAATAGCGCATGCACCACAGCCGGTGCATTTTTGTAAGTCTATTACCATTCCATATCTTTCCAT
>JBKBVP010000343.1:0-2053 GCA_046289495.1 Candidatus Kapaibacteriota bacterium
AAAGCTTTATATCGAAATATTTAAAGAATCAACATTGCATCGCCATAAACAAGGAAACGATATTCATTTTTTAGAGCGTGTTTTACAGCTTTCAAGTAAAAATCTTTTCCGGCGAAAGCCATTCCAAGATAAGTTGTAGGAGAGTCGGACTCGTGAAAATTTGTAATCAATGCTGAAACGATTTTAAAATCGTAGGGTGGATAGATGAATTTATCTGTCCAATCTTTGTTTGGTTTTACAGTTCCAGAGATAAGAATTGAAGATTCCAAAGCTCGAGCAACACTGGAACCAACCGCGAAAACTTTTTTGCGCATACGAAGTGTTTTGTTAATTATTTCTGCAGATTCAATTGGAATGAGGAAATATTCACTATACATTCTATGCTTTGTTAGGTCTTCTACTTCAATTTTTTCATAAGCACCAAGCCCCAAAGTAACAACGACCTTTGCAATTTTTACTCCTTTCTTTTTTAGATTTTCTACCAAATTTTTGGTTAAATGAAGACCTGCAGAGGGAGGAGCAATGGAAGTGTTATAATTCGGATTTGCAAAAATTGTTTGGTAATTTTGCTTATCCAATGGAGTATAGTCGCGTTTGATGTAATTAGGTAAGGGCATCTCCCCGATTTTGTCCAAAATTTTATGAATATTGCCTTCGTAACTAAGACGCAGAGTTCTTCCTCGAGAGGTGGTATTATCCATAACTTCGGCATAGAAATTATCCTCATTGAAAAATATTTTGTTACCAATGCGAACTTTGCGGGCAGGCTCAACAAGCGCATCCCAAAGCCGCTCTTCATTTCGCAACTCACGAAGCAAGAGAACCTCAATCTTTGCATTAGTTTTCTCTTTGCGTCCATACAATCGAGCAGGAAAGACCATTGTCTCGTTTACAACCAAGCAGTCGCCCTTTTCAAAATATTCAACCACATCAGAAAATACTCGGTCTTCAATTAAGCCAGAATTTCTGTGCAAAACTAAAAGCCTGGAGGAATCTCGTGGGTCGGCAGGAAACTTTGCAATCTGGCTTTTGGGTATAGTAAAATTAAATTCTGACAATCTCATATATTTACTTCAATTAAGAAATCTAAATATAATGTATAAATTGTAGTAACGAAAATATCAAATTTTATTTTTAATTATCTTACTTGATAATTACTTCAGTTATTTCTTTAAGCAAATCATTCATGTTTTTGACATATTCAGTGGGATTATCAATCTCACCCTCGAGTACTAAGGTTTGGAAATACAATTGAACTATGATTTTATCAATTGTCTGACTTGTTTCATCCTTTTTCAATAAAGTAGCGATATTCTTTATTATGGGATGCGAAGTATTAACCTCTAATATCTTCTTACTTTTTTGATAGTTTTTATCTATTATTTTAAAGATTTTCTCCGATTGAGGGTCTTGCCCAAAATACGGAGCTACCAAGGTAACAGGAGATTCAACAAGGCGTTTGGATTCTTGAACATTTAGGACGCGTTCCCCAAGTACTTTTGTAAACCGCTCGAGAAGCAGGTTAGCTGTTTCTGGTTCCAATTTATTGGTGTCTTCGGTATCTTTTTTTATATCTACATCTACTATGTCAATGGATTTTAAAGGTTTGCCATCAAATTCACCGATAAGAGGTACAATTAAAGCATCAATGGGATCGGTCATTATTAATACTTCATAATTATTCTTCAGAAAGTATTCCAAGTTTGGATTCCTAATTAAAGAATCGCGCGAGTCTGCGAGAACATAATATATCACCTTTTGGTCCTCTTTCATTCTCGAAACATAGTCTTTGAAGGAGGTCATATCATTTTCATCAAGTAAAGTACTTTGGAAGCGCAGTAGATTGATTATTTTATCCCTGTTCCCATAATCAATAGTAATACCACCTTTGAGAATTTGTCCAAAATTCTGAATAAATTTAGAATATTTCTCTTTTTCGTTAAAAGACAAATCTTCTAAATGATTAAGAATCTTTGTTGTAAGAATTTGTCTAATTTTTTGAATGATTGGACTATTTTGTATTGTTTCGCGTGAGATGTTCAATGGGAGATCG
>JBKBVP010000344.1:0-2037 GCA_046289495.1 Candidatus Kapaibacteriota bacterium
TACCAGGCAAAAAGCCACATGACCTACCCAGTGGAACATATATTTACAAGCTGCATTTCAATGGAACGGAATTGACAAGGCAAATGCTAGTGATTCGCTAAGAGGATAGACAAACAAAAGGGCTGTACTCGAAAGAGTACAGCCTTTTTTTGTAATCTATCAAGCTTTGTTTGAATTTGTCGGCGTGGCCAGATTCGAACTGGCGACCCCTACTACCCCAAAGTAGTGCGCTAACCAGGCTGCGCTACACGCCGGTAATACAAAATTAACAAAGTTAAAAAATTTAACAAAGAGTATTAAAGATATTAATGTATAAACACCTTTTGATTGCTGTAATATTATTATTTTTGTATATTTTAGAAAATAACAGAGGGTAAAATGTCTGGTCACAGTAAGTGGGCGAACATAAAACACAAGAAAGCGGCTAAAGATGCAAAACGAGGTAAATTATTCACTAGATTAGCTAAAGAAATAACAATAGCCGCCCGCGAAGGAGGTGGCGACCCAGAATCGAATCCAAGATTACGGCTTGCAATTCAAAATGCCAAGGCAGAAAATATGCCAATGGAAAACATAAAACGAGCAATTCAGAGAGGAACTGGTGAGATTCAAGGCGAAAGCTACGAAGAAATTATCTACGAGGGCTATGCACCACTCGGTGTAGCTGTAATTCTCGAGGCAATAACCGACAATAGAAATAGGACATACCCTTTAGTTAGGTCTGAAATGAATAAACTTGGTGGTAGCATTGGCGAACCAGGGTCGGTAATGTGGAATTTCGAAAAAAAAGGGGTTATCTACATAAACCCCGAAGGTAGAAGTGAAGAACAAATGCTTGAAGCGATTCTCGAAGCTGGCTGCGAAGATATGGAATATGATGAGGAAAGAACAAGAATTATTTGTACCTTTGAAGATTTGGTATCTTGTCAAAAGTTTTTTGAAGAGCGGAAATTCAAAATCCTCGAATCAAAATTTGAATACATCCCCAAAAATACTGTAAAAATCGACAACATCGAATCTGCTCGTAAAGTTTTAAAATTCTTCGATACACTTGAAGAAATCGACGACGTGCAAAATGTCTATGGCAACTATGAATTTACCGATGATGTTCTTGCACAACTTGAAAAAGATTAACTTAGATGAAGATACTTGGAGTCGACCCCGGTTCAATAATATGTGGCTTTGGAATAATTGAGATTATTAATTCGGATGTAGTTTTAGTAGATTTTGGAGTAATAAGACCGAGAAAAATATCCTCTGTTTCCTTTTTAGATACGCTAAAAGTTCTTTATGATAAAATCACTGAGATTCTAATTCAAAATCAAATCGAGGAAACAGCTCTTGAGAGCCAATTTTATCACAGAAATGCACAGTCATTGATTAAGCTAACGCAAGCTAGAACTGCAGTTCAGTTAGCTGCAATAAATCAAAACATCCCCATATTTGAGTATACTCCAAGAGAAATAAAATTATCCGTCACTGGAAAAGGTGGCGCAAGCAAGATAAGTGTTCGTTATATGGTTAATTCCATTTTAAACATCAAGGTAGACGAAAATTTCTATGACGCCTCCGATGCCTTGGCAGTTGCAATTTGTCATCATTTCAGAAAACATAGTATTAAAGAAAAATACAGAAACTCCCTCCAAAGTTGGAGGGAGTTTGCGACGACGTACCCGGAGAGAATTATTAACAAATAATTACTTTCCTATCTGCTCCCACGACTCAACGGGGGTTTTAATTATAACTTGAACAGTTCGATTGTAAAATCTGCCCTCTGGCAAAGAATTGTCATATAAAGGCTCGTCCTCGCCAACACCTCTTTTTGTTATGAAACCAACCTTCCCTTTAGTTTGTTGCATAATTCCATTATAAACAGTGTTTGCTCTTCGCTCGGAAAGTGCTTGGTTATGCTCATACAATCCAACAACATCAGTGTGGCCTACGACTTCAACAAATGATGATGGTAATACGCGATTGTAAACGTACTCCCTCATAATTCTTTCATTTATTGGTCCAGCATCGGAGCGGTCGAATGGG
>JBKBVP010000345.1:0-2015 GCA_046289495.1 Candidatus Kapaibacteriota bacterium
GCCCCAAAATATTTTGGACCTATTCATCGCTGTCCTTTACATTTTTTAAAATTAATATTCCAATTGTGATTAGTATAACTGGTATCCACATCTTTCCAGACAACCACGCCAACAAATTATCAAGTGTGGCAAATATTCCCGATATGATTAAAAAGATAGCCAAATTTTCCCTTGCATGCTTGCTGGAGTCTCCTTTACTCAATTTTAAATCGTTTGCAATTTCCACTGCATTGGATATTTCGATATTGTTTTCCTCTTTCGCTGTTGGCATAACAATAATGAGAATAAGATAAATTAGCACACTTGTACCCCAAAAAAATGCTGTGATTAAAAAGAATACTCGTATGAATACTACATCTATCTCCAAGTACTCTGCAAGACCACTGCAAACCCCAGCAATTATTTTGTCCTTTTTGTTTTTATAAAGTTTTCTTTTCATTTTTAATGATTTAATACAGTTGTATTACGTATACAATTTAAATAAGTTTCACAATTGGAATGAACGCCATCCAAATAAAGCATTATTAATTTGTTGATTTTTCCTAATTTTGTTTTTTTGTAACTTATGTATTATTTAATTGCCACAATTTTAATAGGAAATAAGAATTATTTTCATTCGAGGCTACGTCTACCAAAGACAAGAGCCCTGAAGATTATTCTTTTCAAACATTACATCACAGACGCCCCTATATAATAGCTTTGCATTTATCAATTCTATCGTTAAACTTAATTTTATTAAATTGTTTAACTATCTGGGTGTATGCTATGAAAAAAGACTTTTTGGAAGTAACAGATTTTACAACTGAGGAAATTTTATTTGCTTTCGATTTGGCAAAAAAAATGAAGGCTAAGCCATCTGATTACTATGAAGCATTGAAGTACAAAACCCTTGCTTTGATTTTTGAAAAACCCTCGCTACGAACGCGAACGACATTCGACGTGGGTATCCAGCAACTTGGAGGATTTTCAATTTATTTATCGCCGGCAGAAATTAACCTTGGCAAGCGTGAATCTGTCTACGATGTTGCCAAAAATCTTGAACGTATGGTAGACGCAATTATGGTAAGAACATTTGGACATAACATCGTAGAGGATATGGCAAAATTTGCAAAAATCCCAATTATAAATGGATTGACAGATTATGCGCATCCTTGCCAGGCAATGGCAGATTTCTTTACAATTCAAGAAGTTAAAGGGACGGTTGAAGGTTTGAAAATTGTCTATGTTGGCGATGGTAATAATGTTGCCCATTCATTAATGGCAGCAGCATCCCGGCTTGGTGCATACATTGTTGTTGCTACACCGAAAGGCTTCGAACCTAACTTAAATGCATATAGAAATGCAGTAGAAGCTGCAAAGGATACCGGCGCAAAAATCGAAGTTCTTAATGACCCAGTCGAAGCCGTTCGCAATGCAGATGTCGTTTACACAGATGTTTGGGCTTCTATGGGGCAGGAGGCCGAAGCCGATAAAAGAAAGAAAATCTTTCAACCGTATCAAGTAAACTCGAAATTGTTTTCACTTGCCAAACCCGACGCTATTTTTATGCATTGTTTGCCAGCCCATCGTGGTGAAGAAGTTACAGACGAAGTTATAGATTCCCCGAATTCCGTAGTTTTCCAAGAAGCCGAAAATCGATTGCACGTACAAAAAGCAATACTTTATATGTTAATGAAAAAAGATTAATATGGGCACAAATTCCAAAACAGCTTTAATAGCAATCGGTGGCAACTCGCTTATTAAAACTGGGGAGCGCGGAACACTTGATGAACAGTTTAAAAATGCTCTCGAAACGGCAAAGAATATTGTTAAAATGGTTAAGGATGGCTGGAAAGTTATTGTTACTCATGGCAATGGTCCGCAAGTAGGTGCTGCTTTGATTCGTTCCGAAAGAGCATCCAGCGAGGTCTACAACCATACCCTAGATATGTGTGTTGCCACTACTCAAAGCGAAATTGGTTATCTTTTGCAAAAGGCTTTCTGTCAAGAATTGAAAAATTTAAAGATTAATGTAC
>JBKBVP010000346.1:0-2015 GCA_046289495.1 Candidatus Kapaibacteriota bacterium
GAAAAATATGAATACGTTATTAACCCTGAGAATCAGATGATAAACAATTACCAGGAATGGAAAGCATTTATGGAGAACAAGTTCAAGTAATTTGTTCCAGGGGTTGGTAGCAGTTTGCTCCAACCCCTGTTTTTTATTACTGTTTTTTTATTAAACTTTTTAGTTATAGGGTGTTATGTTATGAAAAAAATAATTATTGTTTTGTGGATAACTGTTCTGATTTTGCTGTTCTTCGATTATATTGGGAGCGCCAAAGAGATAACTTTGAAGTACTATTGTTCATTGTATTCACCCGATACTATTTTGGGTCCTACGTGTGTTCTCACATCCCAGCAGAAACTGTGGTTATTGCCATATTCATTGTTTGCTACAACCCACCTATACGAATTTGAATTTGCAGATTGTAAGTTCAAAGAAGTTCATACCTATCCCGACGAGGCAAAATACTGTTTTATCCCCAAAACAGATACGACAACTTGGAAATGGATAGAAAATTCAAAAGTGATTTGTTACCCTTGCACTTTTTCATTCAGGCAGATTTTCCTCGAAATGCATTCCGGAAACATATTTGCTTTTGCTTATTCATTGTCGAAAGTCGAGGGTAGCGAAAATGAGTTCCTCCCGAGAAGACTAATATTTAGATTAGATACAAATGAAATTAAGCCTATTGGTCTTGATAAAGAAGAATGGGCTCTCTTCCCTTTAGGACGTACCTGTTTGAAGGGGGATTCTTTGGTATCTTTTGTTACCTTTAATAAACAAGACACCAATACAAAAAGGTTTTTCTGTCTCTATAATTTAAAAACAAATGAAATAAAACCTATTATTGATATCCAAGAGGTAGGCATATTCGTGGGTAAGAAATTGACCGAGATGGGACCAGCCTACTTTATCGACGATTCCTTGGTTGTTTGCTATTTGTATAGACAAACTCCTCCTATTATTTTGAATTTGAAAAACAACAAATATAGGTTGTTTAAATATCAAGGATTATTGTCGGAATTGAAAGAATCAAATCTGAGATTTTGGACCAACAACAACGGGGATTCTATGCGAACTTTTCTCTTAGGTTTTTTACCAAATAGTAGTAGAGTGGTGGTTGTAGGAGGCGAAAATAAAGGTACCACATTCAAAGACTTTGTCCTTCAGAAGGTATATCTTCAGTTTTATTTAAAGGAAGATTTAAGCCTCGAGAAGGAATTCGATATTAAGTTCCCACTGGAAAAAAAGTATGTCTTTGTCGACTGCTTTATCTCTCCCAAAAGTCCATCAAAGATATACTTTCTTTTTTATACTAATGATAATGTTTTGGATGTTTATTACGTGGATATTTAGGTTTCTTGAAGGTTTTATATCTTATTCCATTAATTGCTACTGAACTAATGATGCCGGGCATTTTCCCCCTCCTCGCCTCGGGTTTCCTTTACTTTTTCCCAATCTTTGGTGGACGAATGGAAGCAGGGGCGAGCGCTTGTATTCGAACTGCACAAATTTATAAAAAAAATTTTTTTCTACTCATCTTGCATTTTTAAAATTTTTTGTATATTGCAATTTGATATTTTACAAAAACAAAATGATTAGTTTTTGTGAAATAGTTTGCACTGAAATTCTGCTTCGAAGAGAATGCCAATTTTTTGTGATTACTCCGTATTCTAATGTAACTCGTTATGGTTCAGTAACTTACTGGGGGGGGGGGGGATAACACTTTCCCACAATCCAATAGATTCATTTCCTCCGACGAAACGGTTTTGTTCCAGATGCCAGGCATCGCCTAATGCAAAAGATATTCCAGCTGTCCAATTTTCCCTTCAGCGTTGGGGGAAATCGAGCGCTAAACACATAGGAAATTCGTAATTAATTTTGTTTTTCCAATTTATTTTAACAAATTTTGTAAAATTAAATTAAAGGTGTGAAAATGAAAAAGATAATGTTTGGTTTATTGTTGTTTTTAATGAGTTTCTTTTTAAATGCGCTCAATCTATCAGCCGTTACCGTTACTATTTACGGGAAAGGCG
>JBKBVP010000347.1:0-1218 GCA_046289495.1 Candidatus Kapaibacteriota bacterium
GTGTAAGATTATCATCTTAAGTTTCATAAATCTATTTACTTTGTTTGTTCTAAAACACAAATTTCTATTTGAATTAGGATATCAATTAAAATAACTACAATATTTTCTTATTACAAGCGTTAAGATTTTTTTCAATGAGGCTAATTATGAAGTACATAATATTTTTCATAACCTTTTTTTTGTTAATAATATTTCACAACTCTCTCAAAGGTGAAAATATGAACCAATCAATATATTCTCTGAACTTGAAGCTTATTGATATTGATAAAAAGCCTGTAAACCTTTCTGAATTTAAGGGCAAAGTCCTACTAATAGTCAATGTTGCGAGTAAATGTGGCTTTACACCACAATATGAAGGCTTGGAAAAATTGTATCGAAAGTTCAAAAATCGAGGATTCGAAATACTTGCATTTCCATGCAACCAATTTGGCAACCAAGAACCTGGAAGTAATGAAGAAATAAAAAATTTCTGCACGACAAACTACAATGTAACCTTCCGCTTATTCGATAAAATAGATGTTAATGGTCCAAATGCACACCCACTTTACAAATTTTTAAAAGACTCCAAACCCGGGCTGATGGGAAGCAAAGACATCAAATGGAATTTCACCAAATTCTTAATTGATAAAAACGGTTACGTAATCGATAGATTTGCTCCACAAACTACCCCGGAAAGTATCGAAAAAGACATTGAAAAGCTTCTGGAGCAAAAATAAATCATATTTTGCAAATTCCATAAAATTGACAACTTTTGCAAGTATTCAGTTTTTTGGACGGTTCGACCGAATAATATTTCGATGCTTTAATTTTTATTACAGTATCCGTTATTGCATTCTTAACAATATCTAATACTCTTTGTAAACTGTCATAATTTACCTTCGCAAAGATTTTGTTTTCATTAGTAAGTAACGAGTCTTTATCTACGTACAGAGGTATGATGTTAAAGCTTTTATTTTTTTTCGATGGAATGTATTCTTCGCTGCTAAGATAGTATCGAAAAATGATGTATAGCAAGTTCATTAAAAAATTAGAATCGTCCTGATTATTTGTTAAAAGCTTCTGAAATGCCATTGCATAAAGAGGTAACTGAAACGAATCACCATCCATGACGTTGGACAGTGAGTGTACGCTACTTTTGCTGAGTTTATAATCAATAATGACATACTCGGTGCCGGATTCCGACGGTAAAATATCAATTCGGTCGATCTTACCCTTTAG
>JBKBVP010000347.1:1228-2014 GCA_046289495.1 Candidatus Kapaibacteriota bacterium
ATGCATTCACCGTTAGAAAGTTCGATTTCGATAGGCTTGAAGTTGTCTTTTACCCCCAACCCAAAACTCAATTCAAAAATTGTAGGCAGCAAACCTAGCTCTGAATTTCTTAGTTCATAATTCAACCATAATTGAACTAAACCAATTCTGCTCGGGTCTTTTGAAATAAATTCTTCGATATCGACTTGAAACAAACTTATATCGGTATTGAATTTGTCCAAAATTATCTCAGTTATTTTTTCAATTAATTTAAAATATTCCTTCTCTTTACTTTTGTCTAACTTAATTGAATGAAAAACTTTGTCTCCAATTTTGATTTCTCGTACATAACTGCCTCTCTTGAGTGATTCTTCAGCCAAAAGCCTATAGAAATTAGCAACGATTAGGTGCAAAATTTCACCTTTCTCTCGGTCCGAAAGTAACAGCTCAAATTCGATAGCAGACTTTTGAAGATTCAAAATCTTTGAAACAAAAAATTTATAAGGACAACTTTTGTATTCCTCAAGAAAAGAGGCAGAAATTGGTTTATCAAAAATTGTTTCGAATGAATGAATAGCCTCTGCTGTCAATCTCTTGTTATCTAAAAAATTTGTTTCCTGGCTATGAAAATAGATTTGCCTTAAATCATCATACAAATCAAAGTCCTCTACTTCTAAGGAAATTTGGTCAAGTTTTAAATTCTTTTCAACTTCAGAAACAATAATATTTACCCAATCCATACCTTCAATTTTAGTGTCAAATTTAGGATTAGTTAAATCAAAATGAATGTAGTCTTTACTTGGACCA
>JBKBVP010000348.1:0-2009 GCA_046289495.1 Candidatus Kapaibacteriota bacterium
CACCGAAACTTTATGAGTACAGAAACAAAATGGAGTTCACTTTTGGCAATAGTCGTTGGTTGACAATGGAGGAAATTCAAAGTGGCACAGAGATTCAATTGAAAGATAAACATTTTGCTCTTGGATTTCACATTCCCGAGCGCTTTGATAAGGTTCTTAACGTTGATTACTGCCATCTTCAAGATTACCGTGGCAATAAAATTATTAACGAAATTAGGAGCAAAGCAAAGCAGCTCGATGTACCAGCTTATAACCTCAGAACACATCGGGGTTTCCTACGAAATCTAATTCTACGCTGGTCTCACACCTATAACGAACTAATGGTTAATCTCGTTACAACATCGCAAATAAGCGAAAAAGAAAGTGCATTTCTTGAGTGGTTTAAGAGCGATTTTTCCAATTTTGAATTTATTCAACATCTAATTCATACTACAAACGATTCCTTCTCTCCAACAAACTTTGGAGATTCTGAAGTTATAAAAGGCTCGGGCTACATCTACGAAGACCTACTCGGTATAAAGTTTAGAATCTCCCCTTTCTCATTCTTCCAAGTAAATACACTGCAAGCTAATAGGCTTGTTGAGCTGGTCGTGGAATATGCAGAACCCGAGGACAAAATCGTGTGGGATTTATACTCGGGTTCCGGGATATTCGCCTTAACTGTGGCAAAGAGTTCCAAGTGTGTAATTGGAATAGAGCTTCTACCAGAAGCAGTTCAAGACGGAATATACAATGCTCGTCTGAACAACATTAATCAAGTTGAATTTATTTCAATGGACCTACATTCCAAAAGAGTATTCAATCAATTAGAGAAGCTGAAAAAACCAGAGATTATAATCATAGACCCACCAAGGACTGGTATTCACAAAAATTTACTCAAATCTCTTTTACAATTATTGCCCGACAAAATTGTTTATGTAAGTTGCAACCCAACAACTATGGCAAGAGATTGCTTTGAATTACAGAAACACTACGAAATACTTGATTTACAACCTGTTGATATGTTTCCGCAAACTTATCATATCGAAAGTGTAGCTTTGTTGGTAAAAAGAAAGACTTCTTATGGGAGCTTTTGAAACAATTATGAAATTTAAATTCAACGTCTCGGAAGTATTTACTTCCATCCAGGGCGAAGGGATGCGCACTGGATTTCCGAGCGTATTTATAAGATTGCAAGGGTGCGAGCTGAGATGCAAGTGGTGCGACACCCCTTATGCATTGGATTTAAAGGAACGAGCTACAGTGCTCTCTGGCGAGGACTTATTGAATAAAATTTATTCTTCTGGCACAAAGATTGTTACCATAACGGGTGGAGAACCATTGAATCATAAAGGGATTTTGCCTTTTATGAAATTTTTATGCGATAACAATTTTATTGTTATTCTCGAAACAAATGGACATTTGGATATCTCTGAAGTAGATAATCGTGTAATAAAAATAATGGACTTGAAGTGCCCCGCCTCTGGAATGGAAAAGTTTAATAGATACAAGAATTTAGAATATTTAGACAAAAAAGACGAAATAAAATTTGTGATTTTGGATAAACAAGATTATACTTGGGCAAAAGATAAAATTCGTGAATTCGACCTCGAAAAGAAAGTCGCAGCGATACACTTTTCGCCCGTATGGGGTGAATTAGATCCTAAATATCTTGCGGAATGGATTATTAATGATGCCTTGCCGGTCCGATTGAATTTGCAAGTTCACAAATATATCTGGGGGAACATAAGAGGAGTTTGAATTATGAGCAAACAAACAATTGCTATCGTTATGGCTGGAGGATATAGCCCAGCACTCTGGCCCAGGAGCAAGGAAAAACAACCTAAACAATTCCAACATTTTATTGGCAACGGCTCGCTTCTACAAAATACTGTAGAGAGAATCCTGAAAATATTCGAAGTGGAAAATATCTACATAGTAACAAGTTCAGAGTTTAAGCATTTCATCGAAGAGCAGCTTTCGAACATACCATCGAAAAACGTTATGTATGAACCATTTCCACGACACAC
>JBKBVP010000032.1:0-9091 GCA_046289495.1 Candidatus Kapaibacteriota bacterium
GAAAGCATCGACATAGCCATCGGCTAAAAGTTTAAGCCCTTTGTAAAGCGAGGAATTCTTTTTTCTTTTTATTGCCGAGGTTGGTTCGTCGTGCATTGTGACGACGTCCTCGGCGTGAACAATCGAGTAGTTGAAATTTTTAGGGTTGTAATTTTCTATTGCTTCCTTTATTTTATGTTCATCGCCAATTAAGACGATTTCAAAGTCGGTGAAACGCTCTTTGTTTTGGTATGCCAGGATGGAGCCATTCACCTCGTTAAGGGGTGCAAAGTCGCCACCCATTGCATCGACTGCGATTTTAACTTGTTTCTTTCGCAGTAAATCCATCAACTCCACAATGTTTAGTTTGTAAAATTACAATTTAGATAAAATTTTTCTACCATTGTAATAGCCGCACTCCGGGCAAGCGCGGTGCGGTAATTTCACAGCCCCGCACTGTGGGCAGACAGAGAGGGTCGGTGTTGCAGGCTTGTAATGGGCGCGCCTCTTATCCCGCCTCGATTTCGACATTCTTCGTTTTGGATTTGGCATTTTGGACCTCTTGTGATTTATTAATTAAACTTAAGTTTTTTCAATTCATTCCAACGTTCGTCAATTTCATCTTTGTTCATTTTCTTTGTTTTTTTGGGTTTTGCCTCGGCAGAATACTGTGGATAAATTTCTTCGAAACTTTTGCCTCTGTATTGCGGTGCAATTCTTTTCATAGGAAGATGTAGGGCAAGCTCTTGGCGTACATCATCGGAAATATCAATGTATTTATCGTCTTCGTGGATAATATGCTCGGGGTTTTGCCTTAGGTCCTCGTTAATGTCTTTCGTTTCGTAGTAAAGTTCGTTGTTTGCATAGAATGAAGTGTTGATTTCGGCACTAATGGTTTCGGTGAATTCTTCTAAAGACAGGTCGCACACAAGTTGTGCTTCGCATTGGGCAATGCCTTCGACTGTATATCTTTTTCCAATGATTCTCAATTTGCCCCGAAAGCGCACTTCGCCAAAGAATTCCGGGAAGAACCCTTCGATCTCTTCGACGGGAGAGGAAATGTCTATATCGTACTCTCCGTCTTTTACCCCTTTTACTAATATTTTTAGCATTTTGGACCAATATAGAGTTACAAAATTAATTAAAAAGAAAAAGATAAAAAAATGTTAATAAAATTTAAAGTAACTGTTCTTAAACGATTAGTTTCTAAAATGTTCGATTAATTTTTAAAATTGATGAGATTATTTTTTGTACGAAGTAATCAATTAAATATCAAAAATTTTTGATAAATTCATTTTTTAAATATGAGACAGAGATGGAAGAGGGGGTCAATTCTCGGGAGCCAGCGATATTTGATAGGGTAATACAATTTTACTACACTCCCCACTACAGTGGGAATATACAGAAGGATAAAGAAAGCTTTTTTGATTATTGTCGGAAAAGATATCCGGAGCATTTTACGCCCAATGTTTTGGGTAGAATAGAAACCGCAATTGATTTTATGTATAAATACTTCAAGGAGGACCGTCGCGGCGACGGGACTATGTTTTACACACATTTTTTCGAAACTGCACATATACTTTTGAGTAAATTCAAGATAACAGACCTCGACACCATAATCGCAGCATTTTTACACGACTTAGTTGAGGACAAGCCAGAGGTAAGCATTCAAACAATTAAAAGCATGTTTGGCTCTAATGTTGGGAACATTGTCGAGGGAGTAACAAAAATTACGAAATCCTCGGAGCTTGAGAAGGAATTTCAAGTTGAAATGGCGAGGGAATTAAGTTACGAAGACCAAGAATTAGCTACAATACAGAAGATATTCAAATATGGTATCAAATATCCCCAAATTTTCCTTGTAAAATTTGCCGATAGATACCACAATGTGCAGACGCTCTATGGAATTAAAAGGTCGGCACGAAGGCGCGAGATTGCGAACCAGACAATTAACATCTATGTTCCGTTGATAAAAATGCTTGGTTACGAGGAAGTTTCCAAGGAACTTCGCGATATGTGCCTTTTCCACATCATTGCCGAAAACCCCGTAGAAGCCGAGCAAATGTATCGAAAGCTCAAGGAAATACATAAAGAAGAATTCTATAAGTTCATTAAGACAGCTGAGGAAAACAATTTAGAAGAGAGGTTAAATTCAATCGTGACCTCGGTACACAAACAGATAAACTTAGTTGTTGCACACAAGACCTTGTTCGACTTGCACGAAGCCTTGGTTTCTAATTCCTGGCAAGTACCGATGCTATACCAACACTTCTATTGGGTTGTAAATATTCCTGCCGAGGCATACAATAGCGGCTTGATAAAGAGCATAGACACCAAACTAAGAGAGCGATTCAGGTTTATTAGTGTGGAGCAGCTTACTTTTCTCGATGAAAATCTATTAAGTGGGGTCATCCTGTATTTGCCAGTATCCAAGTACAACTATGTTTTGACAGACGGCGAGGGTATGGAGATTGTCTTCAATATCGTCTCTTCCGAAAAGAAATCCATTGATATCGAAAATACCTTCTTTAATAAAGCCTCTTACAATACATACGACGAGAGGGAGTACAACGCTTTTTTGGAATTAATTGAATACTTATACAGCCAAGAAATAAAGGACAAAATGCAATTGCTTTTGGAATTTGCAAGGCGGATGTTCCCAACTGAATTTATTACTATCAAGAATAATATTCAGGACACATACTACATTGTGCCGAATGGATTTACTATATTGGATGTGGCTTTTAAATTAATGCCAGAGGAGGCTTTCAAAGTTATAAGTGCAAAAGTTTATAAATCTAATTATGGCTGGTTGAGCAAGTCGTTAAATTATGTCTTGGAAAATAACGATGTATTCGAGTTTATAAAAGCCAGCAATCCAATTTACGAGTTGGACGATTTAAAGCCTTTCTCCCTTGTAGCAATCAACGAAATAAGAAAAATCAAACAGAAAATAGAGCGGCAGGAAGTCAAGACACAGCAAAAGATTGTCAAGAGTTTAGCCTTAAAAGGCAAAGACAAACTCGGGCTAATTTCGCTCATATCGAACGTGGCTGTGGCGCTAAATGTCTCCTTCACCAAAGTTTATTTAAATGTTGACAGAGTAAATCCACAACAATTTAATGGAAGTATTTCGGGGAAGTTTTCAACGATAGAAAATTTTAATTTCTTCGTACTTGAACTTGCGAAAATAAAGGACATTAAAGAAATCAGCGTTTCGTGAGTAAAATCCAGCCAAGGATTTAGTTTAGTGGTTGTTGAGTTCTTAATAAGTGCAACCAAACGAGTCTAACTTGGCATTCATTTTCGCTTCAATTTTCAATAGGTATGTGCAAATTTTTGCCCAAAATTTATTTATGTAATTATCACCGTAACCAAGTATAAATGTTAAAAGAATGAAATTTGCCAAAATCGTAGAGGCGTTGGAAGCAATGCATTGCGTGGGCAGGGCTTGCCGTGCTCCTACGGGTGTTTAGTTGGTGTATGATTACTTGTTCTTACTGCTATCAGGTGGTTCGATTAGTTCGGGGAAGATATATTTTACAATGCCATCGTCGGTAACTTCAATTTGAGCTATACCGCGCTGGACATATTGGTCGAGTATTTGCTTTGCTTCTTCGATAGAGACGGATGTTTGCAAAGAGAAGATAGAGGGCGTAAGGTATCCACCATTTTCTTTTGCAACGCTAAGAACCGCAAAATCCAGCTCTCGGTACTGTTTGATTAAACGTTCTTTCTTCTCAATTTTCGATAGTTTTAAGTAATGATAGAAGCTGTAAAAGAACCCCACGGTTGGATAGGCAACGAAAAATATTGATACTGGCTCTCTAAGCGGATCAAAGCCAGGTCCAAATACTATTAAAAGAAAAAGGCAAAAAACCATGTGAATCATATGCCCATTCTTTGTACAACCGGGATTTGATTCGGGGGGCTTCGATTTTGGTATTTTAGACATAAAACTACCTCCTTGTTACAATGGTATGTTTCCGTGCTTTTTAGGTGGATTTGTATCGACTTTTGATTCCAATAATTTGAATGCATCGTAGAGGATTTTCCGGGTCTTTTTCGGTTCGATGACATCATCGATGTACCCATAAGAAGCAGCGATGTATGGATTTGCAAACTTTTTGTTGAACAGTTCTATTAGTTCTTCTTCTTTTTTCTCAGGGTTTGGTGCCGATTCGATTTCCTTTTTAAAGATAATTTCCACTGCTCCTTTTGGTCCCATCACAGCGAGTTCGGCCGTAGGCCAGGCGAAATTGAAATCGCCGCGTATATGCTTGCTATTCATAACATCATATGCCCCGCCGTAGGCTTTACGTGTTATCACGGTTATACGCGGGACTGTGGCTTCGCAGAATGCATACAATAGCTTTGCTCCGTTGGTAATGATTCCTCCCCATTCTTGGTCTGCTCCGGGCATAAATCCCGGTACATCTTCCAAAACCAATAGAGGTATATTGAAGGCATCGCAAAAACGAACAAATCTTGCACCCTTGCGGGATGAATTTATATCCAAGACCCCAGCAAGAACCGCTGGTTGATTTGCAACAACGCCGATTGAATAACCACCTAATCGGATGAAACCCACAATGATATTTGGTGCCCAGTCTTTGTGAACTTCCAAAAATTCACCACCATCGGCAATTCTTCTAATAACTTCCTTCATATCATAAGGTTGGTTTGGATTGGCAGGCACAATGTAATTTAATTCTTCGTCTTCTCTGTCTATTGGGTCGTCGTTTGGAACAAAAGGAGGCTCTTCGCTGTTATTTAATGGTATGTAAGAGAGCAACTTTCGGACTAATTGCAAGGCTTCGAGGTCGTTCTGGGCAGTGAAATGAGCAACCCCGCTTTTAGAGGCGTGGACTTCGGCTCCACCCAGCTCCTCGGAGGTATATTCTTCGTGCAGAACAGTTTTGACTACTTTTGGACCAGTCACAAACATATAAGATGTTTTCTCCACCATAATTACAAAATCGGTAATTGCAGGGGAGTAAACAGCACCGCCTGCGCAAGGCCCCATTATTACAGAAATCTGTGGTATAACCCCGGAGGCAAGTGTATTCCGTAGGAAAATATCAGCATAGGCTCCGAGGGAAATCACTCCTTCTTGGACACGAGCACCGCCGGAGTCGTTCAATCCAATTACCGGACAGCCCACCTTCATCGCTATGTCCATAATCTTTGCTATCTTGCGCCCGTGCTCTGCAGCCAGACTTCCACCGAGAACCGTGAAATCTTGTGAAAAGACAAATACTTTCCGCCCGTTAATTGTTCCGTAGCCAGTAACTACGCCGTCGCCGAGATAGACTTGCTTGTCGAGCCCAAAATCACTTGAGTGGTGATGCACAAGCATATCAATTTCGTAGAAACTACCACGGTCGAGCAGTAGCTCGATTCTCTCGCGCGCAGTTAGCTTGCCTTTTTTATGTTGCGCTTCTATGCGTTCCTTTCCACCGCCCTCGAGAGCCTTTTGTTTAATTTGAAACATTTCGGCAAGCTTCTCCTCTATCAGCTCTCTATTTTTGTATTCCATAATTTCACCAAATTTTATACATAGTCCAAGTGCGCCGTGAAATGACGCAGATATGGAGCTTCGTAAACAATTTTCATCCCTCTTAGTTGTTCTTTTCTTTCGTAAACTTTATATGCAACCTCGGCTACATATTCGAGGTGATTGTTTGTATAAACGCGCCTCGGAATAGCCAGACGAACCAATTCAAAGGGGCTGGTAATGATTTCGTTGTTTCGGCCGCGCTTTCCGAACATCAAGGAGCCAATTTCAACAGTACGCACTCCACCCTCGAGATATATCTCGCATGCAATGGATTGACCAGGAAATTCCTCCGGGGGGACATTTGGCAAAAACCTTTTGGCATCTATATAAACAGCGTGTCCACCGGTTGGCACAAGTATTGGTACATTCCTCCTCAGGAGCTCATCGCCTAAGAATTTGACCTGATTGACTCGATACTCTAAGTATTTTTCATCCAAAGCTTCCATCAAGCCAACTGCAAGGGATTCGAGGTCGCGGCGAGCTAAGCCCCCATAGGTTATAAAGCCTTCGGTAACAATGAGTAAGACTTTTGCTTTTTCTGCCAGGTCGTCTAAATTTGTAGCGATAAAGCCACCGGTATTGGACAAGCCGTCTTTCTTGGCGCTCATTATGCAACCATCGGCATAAGAAAACATTTCCCGAGCAATTTCAAGAATAGTTTTGCTTTCGTATCCCTTTTCTCGTTTATTAATGAAATAAGCATTTTCTGCAAAGCGACAGCAATCGATAAAAAATGGGATACCGTAGCTATGGGCCAATTCGCTGGTCTTGCGAATATTCTCCATCGACACTGGTTGCCCGCCACCACTGTTGTTGGTTGCTGTTATCATCACCAGAGGTATATTCTCTCTTGGGTTGGTTCGGAGGAAGTTTTCCAGCTTTTCGATATCCATATTTCCTTTGAAATCGGCAACAAGTTCGGTATTAAAAGCAATTGGTGTGGGGAAATCATAAGCCTCGGCACCAGTGTATTCAATATTTGCTCTTGTGGTGTCGAAGTGTGTGTTGCTGGGTATCTTTTTCCCTTTTCCACCGAGGATTGAGAACAGAATTCGCTCGGCTGCTCGCCCTTGATGCGTAGGTATTACGTGCTTGAAGCCAGTGACCGACTGGACTACCTCTTCGAATTTGTAATAACTCCTTGAACCAGCATAGGCTTCATCACCATCCATAATAGCTGACCATTGTTTTGAACTCATTGCCCCGGTTCCGCTGTCGGTAAGTAAATCGATTGTGATATCGTCCGAGCGCAGAAGAAACAAATTGTAGTGGGCTTCTTTTAGCTTCTGCTCTCGATACTTTTGTGTCGTGACAGGAATTGGTTCTACAACTTTAATCTTAAATGGTTCAAAAAACATAGTTTACCTTTAACTTTGCTCAGCAATGCTAATTAACAAAATTAAACAATAATTTTAAAAATTCTATACAATTTCAAACTGATGTAACAAGTTTTGGTAATTTTGTATTTTCAATATTGAAACGATCGTCTTCTTATGCAAAGGAGAAAGGTAATACTAAGTGGAATGCAACCAACTGGGGGACTGCACATTGGTCATTTAACTGGTGCACTCAAAAATTGGGTAGAGCTTCAAAATGAATATGAGTGTTATTTTACTATAGTGGACCTCCACGCCATCACAGTCCGACAGGAACCAGCGAATCTGCGTCGTTGGACACTCGACCTTGCTGCGACGTTCCTGGCTTGTGGTATCGATCCATCGAGCTCGCACATTTTTGTTCAATCGCATGTTCCAGAGCATACCCAGCTGGCTTGGGTTTTGAATTGCTTTACTGGTATGGGCGAATGCTCTCGGATGACACAATTCAAGGACAAATCCCAAAAGTACCCGGAGAATGTTAATGTCGGTTTATTCTCGTATCCAATTCTTATGGCTGCGGATATACTTTTGTACCAAGCCGATTTAGTGCCTGTCGGAGCCGACCAAAAGCAACATTTGGAATTAACGCGCGATTTAGCCGAGCGTTTCAATAGCCTTTATTCCGAAACATTTAAAATTCCGGAGCCATACATCCCCAAAATCGGTGCAAAGATTATGAACTTGCAAAATCCAACGAAGAAGATGTCCAAAACCGACGAAAATCAATCTGGGGTGCTTTTCCTGGTCGACGAAGACGCTCAGATCGCCAACAAAATTAAAAGAGCAGTTACCGATTCTGGCGCAGAGGTGGTTTTTCGCGAGGATAAGCCTGGAATATCGAATTTAATTACACTTTATCACATAGCAACTGGAAAATCTATTCAAGAGATAGAGAGCGAGTTTGCTGGGAAAGGTTATGGGGAGTTTAAGAAAGCTGTAGCCGATTCTGTTATAGAATTCCTGCGTCCATTCAAGGAGCGTTACAAGGAAATACGTGCAAACGAGGAATATTTAAAATCAATTATTTGCCAGGGCGCAGAAGAGGCGCGTAGTGTTGCAAGTAAAACCTTGGCTAAAGTCTATCGAAAGATTGGATTTGTCGCTTTATGAAGTTGCAAATCCCTCGTGGTTTGAGAATGTCATTCGCAAGTCTGTGGACTTTGCAATTCCTCTTCTTTGATGTATTTATAATTTTTATCAAGCCAGTAATAAAGAGTTGGTAAAATCAGCAAAGTAAGAATTGTCGATGTTATCAAGCCTCCAATGACAACTGTTGCAAGCGGTCTTTGAACTTCGGAGCCAGGACCAGTGTTGAAAGCCATAGGGACAAAGCCGAGACTTGCCACGAGTGCAGTCATCAAGACTGGACGCAATCTGTCTGTTGCTCCCCGAATAACAAGCTCTTTGAAATTGGTAGAGTCTTTTCTTAATGAATTCAAGTGGGAGACGAGTACTATTCCATTTAATACAGCAACTCCAAAAAGCGCAATAAAACCAATGCTTGCAGCAATAGTTAGATACATTCCTCTTGCCCAGAGCAAGAGGACGCCGCCCGTTAGAGCAAAAGGCAGATTCACTAGTATAAGCAGTGGGTAACGAATTTGTCCAAACATTACATACATTAATCCAATGATAATTAATATAGTTAGAGGAACGACTACGTAGAGGTGTTGCATTGCGCGTCTTTGATTCTCGAAAGAACCACCATAAGTGAGAAAATACCCCGGCGGCAGTTGTATGTTCTTTTCTATTTGGCGTTGCAATTGCGCAACATAAGTGCCGATGTCTATATTTTTGATATTGATTAAAACTACTGCTCTGCGCCAACCATTTTCTCGGACAACCTCCCTTGCGCCCTCTTCAACACGTATCTCGGCTACCCTTTTCAGCGGGATGAAGTCGCCATTTGGCAAGTGGACTGGGAGTTCGTTAATTTTGTCGATTGCATTTTGAATCTCTTCGGGAAATGTTACTACGATGTCGAATCTTTTCTGCCCAAGAAAAACTTGGCTAGCTTTTCTGCTGCCGATACCAGCCTCGATAAGTGTTTGAATATCCTCTACATTCAATGCAAACCGAGCAATAGCCTCCCTGTCGATTTTTATTGTAACATAAGGCTGGCCTACGGTTTGCTCCAAGTAGACGTTATCTGTCCCTTTTAATTCAGATTCGA
>JBKBVP010000349.1:0-2007 GCA_046289495.1 Candidatus Kapaibacteriota bacterium
ATGCAGAATCATTTAGTTTTTGGCACCCAGAGAACTTCTTGGCGTAATGGGGATTGCTTAGAATTGAATACTCGATGATAGAAAGAAATATTGGTCTTTTGGTAATATTTATCTAACAGGTCCAAATTAAGACTCTCGTCCAATAGTATTCCTTTGAACTTCTTTGCTTTAAGCATAGACTCGAGTTCCTGAATTACCTTGTCTTTGTATTGAACCTTGCTTATAAACATATCATTTAAAAGCACGTAGTGAGGATAAGATTTTAAGCCGAATTGTTTTTGAACATAGTTGTAACCCATTAGATAAATATCCCCTCCGGAATTTTTAGCAAAACTAAAAATTTTTTCGACTGCATTTTTATCATTTAGAGTTGGAATCGAGTGTGTCGGATTGTTGAGTAAAGAAAATATTTGCACAGAGACAAAGACTAAACAAATTAGACCGATATTTTTCCCTACTCCGAGCATTTTGCTCAAAGAGCTCATTGATACAGGAAAAAGAATCGACATAGAAGTAACGAAAGGGATAAGAACATTTAAATAACCACCATAATGTAGCCTGGAAAGATACGACGTTATGAAACAGCCAATAAAAAGAGCATAGAGAAGAAGTCCCTTTTCCTTCGACGAATGATGAAAAATAATAAACAAATATGCAAATATCGTAGCCAAAGCTATTGAATAATACGGAAGTATATCAATAGTCCAAAAAGTAATTGCTCTCTCCCAAATCCAATGGTGCAAAGATGGGAAATAGAAATTCCAAAAAATGTACCAACCATTACTTTGCATAGTTTCAATTAAAGTTGTAAGTGCAATTAATCCAAAATAAAGGGAAGAAAACTTCCAAGCAAGCTTTTTGTTTTTAAAAAATAAGGAAATTATCAAAAAAAAAGTAACTGGGAAATAAGTTTGCTTTGTGTAGAAAGCCAAAAATGAAAATAGGCTTGAAAAGAACCAGTTCCATTTGTTGTTATCAGCTTTAACAAGCAAGTAAAGAGAAATAATTAAAAATAAATTAGCAGTTGTATCCACTCTTGCTATATCATACCAAAAACCGGTGTTTGAGTACGAAAGCAAAAAAATTCCAGAACCAATCAAACTCCAAAATTTGTTCCGTGTTACAAAAAAAACTATTTTATATGTGAAAAATAAAGATAAAAGGAAGCTTACAATTGAAATTACTCGCATCGTGTGAAGAGAAGGCTCGTCAAAAATAGAAAGTCCTACTCCGATGTAATAGTAAAAAGGAGTGTAAATGTATGGAATAAATTCCATAGATGGTTCACAGTAGATTTTTTTCCCATCGAGCAAACGTTGAATGTGTTCCACTTCTCCGCCTTCCATCCATTCCAGTTGATAAGGGTACTGAAGCCGTGAAAACATAACATAAGCTGTTAAAAAGAAATAAGAAATAAGTAAAATTATTAGTAAAATTCTTATCAACAAATCTTTTGAACTCCACAAAAGCATGTACTTTGGCACAACTTTTGCCTTCTCCATTAATATAAATTTTATAAATTAGTTTTTTCAGTTTTTGAAAAATGAAAAAGACAAAGTTAAGTAAATATTTGATATTGTTTGTATTATCAGTGTTAGTTTACCCATCTTTTAAAAATACTGCAAAAGATTGCTATCCAACTCCACCAAATCCCGAATTAATTGTAAATGGAAATTTTGAATTAGATTTTTACGGATTTAAAACAACCTACGATACAAGTTTCATTAAGTTCCCTAAAAATATCAAAATAACCAGAAATCCCTATCTGGAGTACTATACATTCGATAGTTGCTCGGACCCTGTAATGACAAATGGAAAATTTTTAATAGTCAATGGGAACGATATATTCGATGGGGTGCAAACAGTCTTGGAGCAAGAATTATCTATAATACCAAACACGTATTATAAATTCAAGTATATGTATACTAATATTGATGCAAAAGTAGACACAAACAAAAATTTACCAATAATCCAAGTGTCTTTTAATGAAGAATTTTTCGACACTGT
>JBKBVP010000350.1:0-2006 GCA_046289495.1 Candidatus Kapaibacteriota bacterium
GATAAGTTTATACAAATCTTCAAATCTTTGCAAAGATTTTTCAAGGTTATACTCTGTTTACATAGACTATTCCCTAACTGATATTTGGGCACCATCTAATTATACGAGTATGCTTTACTTTGCAATTAAAGACACTTTATACAAAATCGATAATCATGGCAATTTTAAACTTGTAGGAACATATTCATTCATCAACAACTATGTTTCTGGCATTCAACTAAGAGGTTTTGCGTCGAATACTAAAATTTATCTTTATTACGCACTGAAAACTACAAATACTCAAACTTTGTTTTACTATTCAAGCAACGAGGGGAAGAACTTTACTAAGACCGGAGTATTTAATTTTTTCCCATTTGAAAAAAACAGTTTCGAGGTATCATCAATTAATCCTGCAAATTTATATTTTGGACAGGTAGAATTTTATCGAAGTACAGATTTTGGAAATTCTTGGAACAAAGCGAATTCTTGGGGCGATTACTACCAAAATATGGAATCGAAATTGCACGCAGATATCCCTGGAATAATCTCGTACCGACTATGGAATAGCTCGAAAGGTAGTTTCGATGAGGTTTTGTTTGTTTGTACCGATGGTGGCTTTTATGTTTCGACCGATAATGGCATAAGTTTTCGAAACCTCTCGCTCAAAAATTTAAACATAAGCCAATATTACTCTGTTTATACATTTGATAAAGCTGGGAAAATACTTATTGCTGGCAGCCAAGACCAGGGATTACAAATTAACTATTCTGATAACGGTGGAACTCTATCTTTTAAACAAGTTATCAGCGGAGATTATGGATACCTCACATCCAGTAATGGCGGACGACTTCTATGGACGACATATCCCGGATTTGCTATGTTGGTTTTCAATCCACAAGGAGGACATTTCAATGCAAAGACTTGGAAATTTATTGGAAGTGGGTTTCTTTGGCTTCCTCCAATTTTGGCAGACCCGGACTATCCACATAAAGCCTACCTACTCAGCGGAAATAATCGACAACCTGCTGGTACACCTGCATCATATATTTACGAATTAACCTACGAAGAAACCACCGACAGCATCATTTATTACGTGTTTCCTTTCAATTTTGCTCTCAATGATGCAAATCGAAAAATCTCTTCATTATCAATATCGCCTATTAATAAAGACTTTTGGTTCGCCCTGTCCAATGATGGAAAGTTCTTTCGCAGTTTGGATAGAGGTGCAACCTGGGAGGTAATCGAAAATGTTGCTGGTCCTAAAGGTCACTATTTCTATGGGAACAAAATTGTTGCTTCGCATTTAAACTTGGGTAGAATTATAATCGCTGGCTCAGGTTATTCCACCCCTGGAGTCTTAATTTCAAACGATACTGGCAAAACTTTCCAGCCTTTAGGCACAAACATACCTTCTACTCTGTTCTACGATATCGAGTTGAATGCGGACGAATCCTTGCTCTTTGCTGCCACCGAAATTGGTCCTTTCATTTATCATTTTTACGAAAAGAAATGGTATTTTCTTGGGAGTGGCAATTGCCCTGATAATATCTTTTGGGATGTTGAATATCTTCCAAGTTTAAATACTGTCCGCTATGCCACATACGGCAGAGGAATTTGGGACTTCAAAATAGAAAAAATTCTGGGCATTTCAAAAGACACTACTGTAGCAGCGGAGAAATTACTTCTCGATATAAAGCAAAACACATCTACTGAGAATATCACCATAGAAATAAAATGCAATCCTGGCTCTTTTTTGAACATAAGTGTTTACGATATAGAAGGGCGCCAGGTGAAGTCATTATGGAATGGCTATACAACCACAGATTATCTTTTACTTCATTGGAACGGCACCACAGAGAATAATATTAAGGTACCTAATGGAAAATACTTCTGCGTTGCTTTTGGGAAAGGAATTGCTAAATATTCAAGCATATTTATTGAAAGGTAGAAATGTTGAAACACATTGTAATGTTTAAGCTCAAGAATTCATATCAAGGAAAATCAAAAGAAGAAACAGCTATAGAAAT
>JBKBVP010000351.1:0-1974 GCA_046289495.1 Candidatus Kapaibacteriota bacterium
GAAACTTTTTTTGAAGATGCAGAAATTACCTCGAAAGTCTGCAATATCATTCTAACAAAACGAAACAATGGAGCTGCTGGCGACGTTCCATTAGCAGGTTTTCCATACCATCAATTAGACAATTACCTACCTAAAATAGTTAACTCCGGGTACAAAGTTGCTATCTGTGAACAAGTCGAAGACCCTAAAAAAGCCAAAGGGATTGTACGACGTCAAGTTATTGAGGTTGTTACCCCTGGTATTGCCTTAAACGATAGATTACTCTCGGCACGCTTGAACAATTTTGTCTGTGCCCTTTATTCAAAAACATTATCAAATGAAAAAAACCAAATTATTGGTTTGGCTTTTGCAGACGTTTCAACTGGGGAATTTTTTGTCACAGAGTTACTTTTTGATAAACTCCGAGACTTTTTTGAAACTCACGAAATCAAAGAAATCATAATTCCAAAAAGCCAAAAAACTATTTTTGAAAGTTTGCTTCAGAAAATCAGTTTCAAAGGGATTGTGAACAAACTCGAGCCCTGGATATTCGATAAAGTATTTGCAAAAGAAGCTCTACTTAATCATTTCGCAACAACATCACTTAAAGGCTTTGGCATTGAACATCTCGAAGAAGGGATTACTTCCGCCGGTGCTTTGTTATATCATATTAAAGAAACTCAGCCGACATTTCTTAAGCAAATCAAACGGATACAATTTTTTAACACCTCTGTGTTTATGTTTTTAGACTTATCAACTAAACGAAATTTAGAAATTTACTCTTCAATAAATAATGACTACGAGGGTTGTTTATTTTCTGTTATTGATAAGACATTGACACCAATGGGTGCAAGGTGTCTGAAAAGATGGGTTAGTCTCCCATTAAATAATCTTGAAAGAATTCAACAAAGATTAGAAATTGTTGATTTCTTCTTTAATAACGACAAATTGAGGAGTAATATAAGAAACTACCTGAAAGAAATTTCAGATATTGAAAGGCTTGTGTCTAAAATTTGTAGTTACCGAGCCACTCCACGCGACGTTCTAAGCTTAAAAAATTCATTAGATGTCATTCCTTTTATTAAAGAGGAACTTATCTCCAGTACTGTAGATTTAGTAGGTAAATTAAGAAGGGAACTTTTAACATTCGATAACATACGAGACTTGATTCAAAAATCAATACGAGAGGATGCAAGCAATACTATTGGAAATGGTGAAGTCATTAAAAAAGGATTCGATAAAGAATTCGACAATTTAATCGATTTAGCAACTCACAGTAAACAATTGTTAAAAGAATATCAAGATGAAGAAAGAGCTAAAACCAATATTCCAACGCTTAAGGTAGGTTTCAATAATGTTTTCGGTTATTACATTGAAGTCACCAAAACTCATAATAACAAAATTCCACTCTACTTCGAACGCAAACAAACATTGACAACTGCCGAAAGATACACAACACCGAAGCTAAAAAACATAGAGGAAAAACTCCTTAACCTTGAATTCAAAATACAAGAAATTGAATCAAAGTTGTTCCAAGATGTATTAACAGAAATTTCTAAATATGTAGTCGATTTGCAAAGAGTAGCCCAAGTAATTGCTGAAATTGATTGTTATACCAATTTAGCATTAGTTGCAAAAGAAAATAATTATTGTAAACCTATAATTACGAATGACTATGAACTCGAGATTAGAAACGGTAGGCATCCAGTCGTGGAAAAAAATCTACCGCTTGGCGATCGATTCACTCCAAACACAACTGTGATGGACAAATCTTCGATGATACATATCATTACCGGTCCAAATATGAGTGGAAAATCTTGCTATCTTCGACAAGTAGGCTTAATAGTGCTTCTAGCTCAAATTGGTTCGTTCGTCCCTGCTGATTATGCTAAGATAGGTATTGTAGATAGGATTTTTACAAGAGTTGGCGCACAGGATAATATTTCGCAAGGAGAAAGCACATTCCTTGTTGAAATGCAAGAAAGTGCTAATATT
>JBKBVP010000352.1:0-1970 GCA_046289495.1 Candidatus Kapaibacteriota bacterium
GAACTTTACCAATGTTAGTGACTTTAAATGTCATAGTTTTAGATACCCCAACACTCATCATCCCAAAATCAAGGAATGTTGGATCGACCGATATCAGCTCTGGGTCGTAAACATATTCACGTTTGATCAACAGCCCGGATTTAGTTTGGACGGTGACAATTGCCTTTGCAGAGTCTTTTCGATTTAAAACAAATAACTTATAAGTAACCTTTTTATCACCAGCTTTGAATTTGGGATCGACTTGTACATCAGAGTAATTATATGAGTTAGCTTTGTCAAGTTGAACAACATAAATTCCAGCACAATCTGCATTTGGAGGCAGAGCAATACCTTCACCAACGACATCACCACAGAGCATTTCATCGTTAACTACCAAAGAGTCCTTGCAATCTAAACTGTAATTGACACCTATAGGATATCCATAAGCAAAACCGTCTTTACTTCTATCCCAGTTTCCGTAGACATAGCCAGCAAAACGAGCTTTTTCTTTGCCCCCGGGGAGTGTGTCGCCCATTATCCAGTGGTCGCCAGCAGCTACCTGTTCTACAATATAAGCAAATTCTGTCCCTTCGATGTAACTAATTGCATTACCAAATTTTTGAGTAAAGGTCTTGCCATCAAATTTAAGATAGGGTAAATCTTTTGCGCGGAAAGTAATGGCAACAAAATTGTCTATATTTCGAGGTGAACGGAAAGTTGCATAGCTTGTCCATTGCGGAAGCGGGGCAAGAATAATTAACATTCCTTGTCCATTTCGGGATGGATTTTGGATTTCGTCGCCATCAGAAATTTTTGGACTAACCGGGGCAATCCACCAAGTCTTGCCATACTGAGCACAAAGCACCGGTTTGGTTGATTCGTAATATGCAGGGTCTTCTTGATTAGTGATTTCATGGAATTGTCCACGTTTCAACATCACGCTTATTTGTTTCAATCCACTCCCGTCTTTACGCATTTGATAAATAATAGTGCTATCATATGCTGCGACAAAACGAATCATATCACCTCTGTCATCGGCTATTTTACCCCTAGGTCGGTCGTTATACTTAACTGGGACCGAAACATATTGTGTGCCAAGCATTTCAATTGGCCATATCATTTCAATCATCATGTTACGCATAAAGCTTCCATTTCTACCAAGGAAAGTATACTGAAAACGTGGAAAAGCTCCCTTAGTATGGCCCGAAAGTACAGAAATTGGTTTGTTTGCCTCGATGTAGGTTCCCGTAAGGTCCGAACTATTGTCTTGCACCCTACCTTCTTCCATTCTACCAAGAATCAGGAAGGTTTGACCTTTGTTAAGCTTTATCGGCTGCGAAAGTTGACCAGCCTCTAAGTTTAATGTAGGAGCTGTAGGTCGATAACGAATTGTCGTATTGTCTTCGGTGGCTGTAATTAAAATCTGAGGGGGACGAAAATATTGTGTTCCAACCTTGTCAAGATAAAGATTTGTTGTAACATATTTCTTCCCCAGCCATTCAACTGGAATTACACGGAAAGCTTCGCCAGTCCAGGAATAAGATATATATACTGCAACAGAAACGGGGTCCTCGGCGGCGATATGAATTCCCTTGTTTCGCACTTGTTCATTATCATCGGGTTTGTGCATTAGCACGTCCCCAAAGATAATTTGGGTAATTTGATTTGCGCGAACTAAAAAGTTCTTTTTCGAGCCAGTTTCAAGGTCTTCGAGATAACCTTTTGTATCTACCTTCGATGAAATCCAAATACAAATTGGTCCTTCGCCGCGAATGCCATCAGGCGTGACTGGGTCCAGCCAGCAGAGAGGAATTCCAAACCAGAATTCCTTCCCCTCGGTAATATCTTCTTTTGTCGCCTTTTGAGAATATATGTTTGTAAGCCCCAAAAATGCAAGGAGAAGCATCGAGAAAATCAACGTCAAAAGGTTGCTCTTTTTCATTTTCCCCCTCATTTTAAATGTTTTACAAAATTTTCAACTTTTAACGTAA